>JAUQWR010000804.1 GCA_030835065.1 Candidatus Kapaibacterium sp. | reverse complement strand
CTCGCAGACGTTGGATGGTGTTTAATTCTTTAATGGATTTTGTTGGTTTCGACAAGCGTCGTATGTATTTCTCTTGGGTCTCGGCGGCTGAAGGTGCAAAATGGGCTGACTTAGTAAATGAAGTTGTTGCCGATATTCGTAAACTCGGTCCTTTCACAGATTACACTTCTTTGAAAAAGCTTAACTTGAATGCCGTAGGAGAACTATGCAATGGATAATATAGCTAAAAATATTAATCAATTGATAGCCGATGGTTCTGTCGATATTTTTATTGGATATGTCAAAGGTAATGATAATAGAGCAAAAGCTGCTTTTTTCAATATATCAGACAAAGTTGATAATGCAATTTTTGATGCAAGTTGCACTCAAAATCTTGCTGTTTATCTTCATAAACACGAAATTAAATCTTTTGCAAAAATTGGCATCTTTGCTAATTATAGCACTCTTAGAGCCATTATTCAGCTTGCTAACGAAAACCAGATAAAAGCAGAAAAATATATTATTCAAACTATGAATAAAGATTCTCAAATTATTACTTTTGCTAATCTTACAGAAGTCGAATCTTATGTACAAGCAAATAGACCTGCTCCGGCAGCAGCAATGATTCAAAAATTGGATTCTCTAAGCAAAATGGATAGAGACGAGCGCTGGGAGTTTTGGAGCAAAGAATTGGCATCATGCATTAAATGCTATGCTTGCCGAAGTGCTTGCCCCATGTGTTACTGCAGCCAATGCACTACCGATTGCAACCAACCACAGTGGATTGGTGTACCTGCACACGGTCAGGGCAATTTCGAATGGCATATTATGCGGGCTATGCACTTGGCTGGCAGATGTGTAGCTTGCGGTGAATGCCAAAGAGTATGCCCTATGGAAATTCCTCTTGGACTATTAAACGCTAGACTTAATATAGATATTGCTACTAATTTTGGTGAAACTGCCGGTATGACTTTAGGAGCAGATTATGCCCTTTCGTCATATAAAGTTGATGATAAAGAACACTTTATAAGGTAACAATCATGAATGAATTAAAAACAATCAATAAAGATAAGCTACATCAGCTTTTTGACAAGCTGATTGCAGATGGTAATGATGTGATTGCTCCAAAACGCAAAAGCGAAAAAGTGTTTTTCGGCAAAATCATTTCATCATCTGATATTTGTTACGATTATATACAAACTGCTTTCTCTGCCAAATCTTCTGTATTTCCTAAATGCGAAGAATTATTTAGCTACGAGAAAAATGATAATGAAATTAAACATTTAGATCCTGTTTTCTCTGATAAAACTACTATCGTATTTGGCAGCCGTCCTTGCGATTCTGCCTCGTTTGACTACCTAAAAGTCTTTTTCTTAAAAGAAAATCCGGATTTCCATTTTGCAAAACGTTATGATTCCACTTTATTGATTTCCATGACATGCAATAAAAGTGATGAACATTGCTTCTGCACAAGTGTAGGTATTTCTCCAAGCGATACAAAAGGATCTGACGTTTCGCTTACTGATCTTGAGAATGGCGAGTTTCTAGCTGAAATTATTAGCGACAAAGGCAAAAAATTTGTAGCAGACTACTCATCATTCTTCGAAAATAAAGGCGATATAAGCCAAAAATCAAATAAAAATGCAAAAGTTGATATCAAATTTGATCTTGATAAATTAAAGACAAAAATTAAAGGTTCTTTTGACTGGGATACATGGGATAAACAATCTTTAGCTTGTTTAGGCTGCGGTGCTTGTGCTTTCGCTTGCCCTACATGCACTTGCTTTGATATCCAAGATGAAGCTAGCCCTAAAAGTGGCTCGAGAATAAGAATTTGGGATACTTGTGCCCTTTCTTTGTTCACTCTTCATGCTTCGGGGCATAATCCAAGAGAAAATCAAGCTGGAAGATGGCGCAATAGAGTGCTTCATAAATTTGAATATACTGATACTAAGTTTGATATGGTCAGTTGTGTCGGTTGTGGCAGATGCATTAAAACTTGCCCTGCTTCAATGAATATTATTAATCAAGTGATTAGCATAATGGAGGCTTAGTGATGTGTAATTGTAATAACAATATGTATATACCATATCCAATGCGTATCGCTAAGATTACTGACGAAGCTCCGAGTGTAAAAACTTTCAGATTGGAATTTGCCAATCCTGACGATAAAGATAAGTTTTCTTTCAAAGCTGGTCAATTCGGTGAATATTCTGTATATGGTGAGGGCGAAAGTACTTTTTGCATTGCTTCTTCTCCTACAAGAAAGGATTATATTGAATGTACTTTCAGACAAGCAGGCAGAGTTACTAATGCTCTTGCTAATTGCGAAGAAGGCGATATTATTGGCTTCCGTGGTCCTTATGGAAATACTTTTCCTATCGATCAATGGAAAGGCAAGAATATTGTGTTTATTGCCGGTGGTATAGGACTGCCTCCTATTCGTTGTGTCATCTGGAATGCACTCGACCTAAGAGACAACTTTAATGATATCACGATTGTTTATGGTGCTCGTAAGGTAGAAGACTTAGTTTATAAGCATGAATTGGCAGAATGGGAAGCCCGAAAAGACGTTAATCTTTTGGTTACTGTCGATCCTGGAGGCGAAACTCCAGATTGGAAAGGCAAAGTAGGGTTTGTACCTGCCATTCTGAAAGAAGCTGCTCCAAGTGCTCAAAATTCTGTAGCTTTAGTATGCGGTCCGCCTATTATGATTAAATTATCTCTGCCTGTATTATTCGAATTGGGATTTAATGAAGACTCGATCTTTACTACTCTCGAAAATCGTATGAAATGCGGTATTGGAAAATGCGGACATTGCACTGTTGGTCCATATTATGTTTGTAAAGACGGGCCCGTCTTGTCTTATAGAGAATTAATGGCTCTACCACAGGAATATTAATAATTTTGGTAGATGAGAACTATACAGGAGGTTGTCTCTTTTTGGAGCAACCTCTTGTTTTATTTATTTACAATTTATCGATATAAACATTTATTTCCTCTTTTCACTTTTATCTTTTGTCTTTTGTTCTTATTTTTGCTTGATTGCTCTCGATTATATTGATGTGAGTATGAAAAAAATTAAAAATGAAATGATCAAATCTCAGCAAGAAGTATTCTCGCTTGAGTCTGCTGATGGAGTGTTGAAGATTACTCCTTTAGCTCCTATCACATATAAAAATTCGAGTGTTTACGACAAATATTTTTCTTATAAATCCCTGCTTGCAGATTGTAAAGTATTTATTCTTGATTTATCTTTACTTAAAGTTTATGATTCATATCTTGTAATTTATTTAAATGAATTAGAGCAATATGCCTTGGATAATAATATTAGATTTGAATTAGTAAACGACAATGATGATATACTTCGAATATTAAATATATTAAATCCCAAAAAAGATCAAAATATTAGCGAAACTAAAGAAGGATTTTGGGTCAAATATTTTTCTAATATTGGA
>JAUQWR010000803.1 GCA_030835065.1 Candidatus Kapaibacterium sp. | reverse complement strand
TTCCGACAGCTCTGTTTCTCACCAAATGGAAACTTTATTGAACCTTAATGGTAATGAAAATAAAAACATTGTCATTTCTACTCAAACAGAAAATTCTACCGACGAGCTGTCTGATTTGCCTAAGAATTTTACCATGTCTTTTTCTGTATCTAATTTTGGTGATTCTGCCAATACTTTTATGAATATTCATCCTGATTCGATTAAATCAAGAATGAATCGACTCAATGAATTATTCAAAGACAAAAATCAAATGTTCGAAAATCTAAGTAAAAATCAAAATCTAAATATGGATTTCGATAATGAAGATTTTAAAATGGATGATATTAACTCTTTCGTACATAATATCTTAGATTCAATGTTTGTGGTGGATTCTGTCAATCATCGTTTCACTATGAATTTTAATAACTTAAGCAAAATGAATCTCGATACAGCCAAACTAAGAAAATACGCATTAAAGCTTGGCAAACGAAATATCGACAGTCTGCTTAATAACCGCATCAAATTGGGAACTACTAATAGTAGCAAATTCTATATAAAACAGTATAATCCCGATGAAAATGCTCCAAACAAAATTAAAATTGTGGATACTGATGTGAATTTTAAAGATGAAATGCCTAATATGCTTGTCGATTCCGATGGTAGCATGCAAATCAATGTTGTCGAAAGCAATGGAAACAAGCTCAATATAAAAACATTAACTAATAATACTGAAATACAATCTAATAATATAATATTAAACCTTCCGAACAATGCGACAATGAGTAGCAAAATTAATTCGCGCAGCCTGCCTACTGATTTAGAATCTATTGCAAAAATAAATACTTTAGTTCCTATTGGAGTTGGATTTAAAGCTGGCGAAATAGATTATATTTTGTGGTGCGATGCTACCAGCGAGTTAGCCGAAAGACTTCCTGCTGAAATTAGAGATAGATTAATGCCCGAAATAAAAGCATTAGAAAATAAATCCACAGAATGCAAAACCTCACCTGTTGCAGGCGAGCCATATCTCGATATTTGGAAGACATGCTCAGGTGCAGTCGAAGCTCTAAATGCTTATCCAAATCCTGCCAGAGAAGATATAAACGTAAGTTTTACTCTTAATGCTGAACGCAAAGTAAATATATCCGTTAATGATCTTTTTGGAAATAGAGTTCAACTGCTAGATTCCGATAGAATAATGCAAGCCGGACTGCATACAGAACATTTCAAACTCAACTCGATTCCTTCCGGTATGTATTACATTGTAGTACAAACAGACAAAGGCGAAAAAACTTTACAAAGGATAATCATCCAATAATTTTTCATATAGCGATAATGATGAAACATACAACCATGAGTATAACAACTCATGGTTTTTTTTATATTTCTTTTCGGACTTTTTTATCTGAAATAAATTTAAATTCAAATCGTTTCTATACCTGAACACATTTATTTTTTATAAAAGGTAATAAAAATGAGCAGTATAAATCATTCAGAAAA
>JAUQWR010000802.1 GCA_030835065.1 Candidatus Kapaibacterium sp. | reverse complement strand
AGCTACCAATTAGATTTGCATATTATCCCGATCGTACAAATTCCGAACAAGACAGTCTATTTATTTATTACGACAATACTATTGCCAAATCTGCAATAAATGCCAGTGCCAATTATCAATTGTTCTGGAAAAACACTATTTATGTTACCGAAATACCAGTTAGGCTTAATGATACTGCAAGAATGATAATTTATCCTATTCTTAATCCTTGGACATCTTCAATAAAGTTCAAACCTTTAGATAATTTAAATATTGATGATGGTGAGTACTTTTTCACAAATTTAAAAAATGATTTTGAATTAAAAACTAGAGAATCTTTAAATTTGGAACTATATTACGTACCTAAATATAACCACTATGCAATGGCTGTATTTAATCTACACCATAATTTAGATACAAAACCAGAACAAATTTCTCTAATTATCCATTCAGATAAGCTTAGCTCTGTTGAAGATTTTAAACAAATCGGCGATTTATTTGTATATCCTAACCCAACAATTAAAGATTATATTTACATAAAAACCGATAAATTCGAGAAGAACTTTAATCTAAGAATCTATAATCTTTTAGGTGAAAAGCTTATTGATCTAAACTCGGATGCTTGCCAAATTTTTGATAATGTATTTAAATTGAATTGTTCTCAATTAGCGAATGGGCAATATTATATTATATGCTCAGATGATAAGCAACAATTGACCGCAAATATCAAAATTTTGAGATAGTTGCTTATTTTTTTACCTTTGATAATGTAAAATTTCGAGAAAAACGCAAAAGTTACTTAGTTGTGTAGAACTCCTTTTTGGCTGCATCTTCATTTCTTTTAGTTACTTTGTGCAATAATTTCTTGTATTTTTACTTATTCGTAATTTCTTTTTAAAGTTTAATTATACACCATATATTCTTATTAAGCGTTGTATTAATTTTATAATATTTATATGGAATTATTATGAAAACAGAAATCCAAATAGAAATAATAGATACATTAAAAAAACGCTTCGAAAGCAATATGCAGCGCCACCAAAATATCGAATTTAGCAAAGTTAAAGCTAAAATTGAAGCAAATCCTGACAAACTAAATTCATTATACCAGATGGAGATAAGCGGCGGCGAACCAGACATTGTCGATTACAATCCGCATTCAGATCAATATATCTTTTTTGATTGCTCAGAAGAATCTCCCAAAGGAAGACGCTCATTATGCTACGACTCAGAAGCACTCGAAAAACGCAAAGAAAATAAACCTTCAGGTTCTGCTATTGCTCTTGCAGAAAAAATGGGTGTAGAAATTTTGGATGAAGCTCAATATAGATACCTTCAACAGCTCGGAAAATTCGATTGTAAGACTTCCTCTTGGATTTTGACCCCTGAGCCAATTCGTAAACTTGGTGGAGCATTGTTTTGTGACAGACGTTACGATAATGTATTTGTATATCATAATGGAGCAGAATCTTACTATGCTGCCCGTGGTTTCAGATCTTGCCTTAAAATTTAAAAATTGTTTTTCTTTTAACTTTAAACCTTGTAATTTGCCTATTAGTTTAGCGAGTATTATAGCTAAACTTAATATTTCAATTTAATTATTTTATCGGATTTGATCATGGATAATTCAAGAATATTCAAGACTCCATTTGCAGGTGTATATCCATTATATATTCAAAAAGTCGAAAAAAAAGGTCGCACCAAAGCAGAACTTGATGAAATCATCTTTTGGCTTACCGGATATGATGAATCAGGTTTGAACACCCAATTAGAAAAGAAATCAGATTTTGCTACTTTCTTTGAGCATGCTCCTCAAATAAATCCAAATGTTGCCTTGATTAAAGGTGTTATCTGCGGACATAGAGTCGAAGATATTCAAGATCCTTTGATGCAAAAAATACGATTTTTAGATAAGTTAGTAGATGAGCTGGCTAAAGGCAAAGCAATGGAAAAAATTTTGAGAAAGTAAAAAAATCAAAAATATTTTGATTATAAACAACAAATATTAGCAGGAATTTTATGAAAAAACTAATGATTCCCTTAATAATGCTATTTTTTGGCATTAATTACAGTTATGGTCAAATTGCTTTTGGAGTTGCTCCAGGACTTTCACTCAATAGTGCATATTTGGGCTATAAAATCGATAATACTATTGTGCCTTATTTTGGTTTTCAGTATCTAAGTGCCGGTTTTGAGATAAGTGAAATCGGCAAAAAATATGACTATGACCTAAAAAAATTAGTTTCATATATGGACAAAGCTGAAGCCAATGCCAGCCTATTTATTCCTAATATCGGAATAAAATATTTTGTGGCTAAGCAAAATAAAATACAAGCTTACGTAAATTTAAACTTATCAAAACCAATTTTGAGTGCTGAACTAAAAGACAATACAACAGATAGTCCTGATTTACGCGATTTTAATGAAGGAATCGATAATTTAAGTATTTTTGGTGGTGAACTAGGATTTGGTGTCGAATACTTTTTCGACGATAACTTCAGTGTGGGTGGAGAATTTGGGATTAGATATTTCCATTTGGAATACGATGACATAAGAAACCGCGATATTTACAATCCGGATATTGGAAATGATCAATCTGTAGAAATTGAAGATAATTTTCAATTTAATATTAGCCCTACTTTTTCAAGAATTTCTTTGAATTATTATTTTTAAATTTTAAGTAATAATCAATAATATGAAGGATTTTAGTCGCTTTTGTTTAACATGTTTTATTTAAAACATTAAACAAAAATGATAATAAAATCCTTTGTTTTTGTTTAACATCCACTCACAACTAAATTCTTGTACTATTTAAAGATATGCAATTATTTACTTTTTTATTTTAAATATTTATATTAATTTGATCTTCGAAAATTGACTTAATCCTTTGCATTATTCATAATTAGCGAGATATTTATGAGACCCGATGCTGAAGATGTTTTAAGAAGATTGCTTGTACTTAAGCATATAATTGCATTAGCTTACCACACAATACCAGCTGATGTTTATAAACAAATTAATTCCAAATGGTCGGCTTCAGAAAGAAACAAATTCGAACTGGATTACGAAAATATTAAAAATTCAATCATTGCCTCACTTAAAAACTTATCTTTGTGGGATTTTACAAGTAATAGCGAAAAGAATTTTCTGCTCAATCACAAACTAAGCAGTTCTAATGATGGATTGGCAAATGCAATATGGAGACTCGAGTCTGCACTTGTACTTATGTGGGCATTACATTTGATTGATAGGTTGCCGGATTTAAACAAGGATTCAGATCATCTCTTGCTAAGCTTAATACCTAATCACGATTTGAAAATTTTGGATAATCAATATAAACTTAGGACTGAAGAAGAAATCGAGCTGCAGAAAATTATAATAGAATCTTGGCATTGGAGACTAAATACAAAAAGATTGATTGATACAAATTATCCGTTTTATCCGGATGAATCATTTATTTCGCAAGGGATTAATAATTTAGACGATATTGTTAGGATGTCTGCAATAAATGCATTTAAAAACAAATGGATAAATGAAATTATCGACGATGACTTTGTATATCAAAATTGCCCAATCAGAAATATTAATGAAGATCAATTTGCAACAATATATTCAACAATCTACGAACGCCATTTTGCTATTAATTGGTTGTGCGGCTATTCCCCTGATAATAACTGGGACGAGACACCAATAGATACATAAAGTTTGTTTTTTTATACAAAATCTATTCTTTTATCGAAGCTATATAATACTTTACAGAATATATACCAGTATTAGTAATAAATAATTGGTTGCAAAAATATATTAAAAGCCTTAAATTTGAATCATTATCATATAATATATTGATACAAAAATGATTTATTGTTTGAATTACAAGATATTTTAAAATATGGAAATAAATACAGATATATATCTAGGTGATAGCAAAGAGGTTTTAAAGATACTCCCTTCAAATAGTATAGATTTAATAGTAACTTCACCACCTTATGCAGATCAACGCAAAAATACTTACGGTGGAATTCATCCAAATAATTATGTTGATTGGTTTCTACCAATTTCTAATGAATTGTTAAGAGTATTAAATCCAACTGGTACATTTATATTAAACATAAAGGAAAAAGTTGTTGGTGGAGAAAGAAGTACGTATGTGCTAGAATTAGTGCTTTCAATGAGAAAACAAGGTTGGTTATGGACTGAAGAATTTATCTGGCATAAAAAAAATTCTTATCCAGGAAAATGGCCTAATCGTTTTAGAGATTCGTGGGAAAGATTACTTCAATTCAATAAAGAAAAAAAATTTAATATGTATCAAGAAGAAGTAATGGTTCCAATGGGTGATTGGGCTAAATCTAGGTTAAAAAAATTGTCGGATACTGATAAAGTTAGAGACAATTCACGAGTAGGAAGTGGATTTGGTAAAAATATCTCTAATTGGATAGATAGGGATATGGCTTTCCCAACAAATGTTTTACATTTAGCTACAGAATGTAATAATAAAAACCATAGTGCTGCATTTCCAGAGGAATTGCCCGAATGGTTCATCAAACTTTTTACTAAAGAACAGGATTGGGTGCTTGATCCATTCATGGGGTCTGGCACAACTTTGCATGTAGCTAAAAAAATGAGAAGAAATTCTATTGGAATTGATATCGTTCCTGAGTATTATGATATGGTAAGCAAACAAATTGAACCAACTGAAATGTATTTATTTGAGGAAAAAATTAAATATGGAAAATCTAAATCTTAATGATTTATTGGACTATGTAGAGACAAATATTTCTACTTTTCATCAGAAAAGAATAGATAGTATGAAAAAATTAAAGCTGAATACTGTTTTAAAAAGAAAAAACCCATATCTATTTAAAGCAAAAAATATTTTAACAGCTGAACAAATTGTAAAAGGAATTACGGATGCTTTTATTTCCTCAAATGAAGAAACGATTTTCGGAAATTGGCTAGAAGGACTTGCAATTTACATAAACTCAAAAGTTTATAATGGAAGAAAATCTGGTATAAAAGGTATTGATCTTGAATTTGATAAAAATGAGGTTAGATATATAGTTGCAATCAAATCTGGCCCAAATTGGGGAAATAGTAGCCAAATTTCAAAAATGCGTTCTGATTTCAAGACAGCTATTAAAACTCTAAGAACCAGTTCTTCCAATCTTCATATAATTGCTATTAACGGTTGCTCTTATGGATATGATAAAAAACCTGACAAAGGTGACTATTTTAAATATTGCGGACAAAAATTTTGGGAATTTATTTCAGGCAATAAAGATTTATATCTTGATTTAATTCAACCTCTATCAACAAATGCAAAAAAATGCAATGATGAATTTTTAATTTCCTATTCAAATAGTATTAATTTGTTTACAAAAGAGTTTATTGAATCATTTTGCAAAAATTCTGGTGAAATCAACTGGGAAAAACTTGTAAAATTCAATACTGGTACACTTTAAATAATTTTTTTTATTTCTGTATCATTAAAAATATGTTCTTGTTTATACATTAACTAATTTTTATCTATTTTTACTTTATTTAAGAAAACTAATATTATATACATTTTGAGCAAAAATTTAATACTTTTTTTCTAATTCCTATATATATTTCATCATTTTAATAAACAATCTTTAACTTGCTAATATTAAATAATAATATTATTTTATATTCAAATGTTCAATTCATTCGTTGGTTGTGTATGCAGGGGAAAATTTTTTATCACGAAGATCTTCATTTTTTTGAAATAACATTCCAAGGTCCTATTAGCAAGGAAGTTTTGGTCAATACCCGTACTAAAGCAATTCAAATTGCTTATGAAAAAAACTGTATGAAATTTTTGTCTAACCTTGAAAATGCTTTTATTGATTTCAGCATACATCAAATATGGACAATCCCTGGCGAAATGGAAAAAGTTCGTGTTATATTTGAAAAGAATAAATACAAACTAAAAGGTGCTATTTATTCTAAATATATCGATGAAAACTTAGCGTTTCTCGAAGATGTATTTAATAATAATGGTTTAAATCTTAAAATATTTCAAAATAAAGATCATTCAATAAAGTAGCTTACTGAATAAATTATTCTTTGCTTTCTTGAAATTCTCTCTATTAAAATTTTTAAAGGTACCAAATCAAGTGATTTGATTACAATTATGGGAGATATAAAGCATATACTCCAAAAAAATATCTTAAAAAATTGGAGTAATTGATAAGACCAAGAATAGTGAATTGTATCCCTGAGTCTATTTTGAGTATGGATTATAATGATTATGATGAGTTTTTGCTCGAACGCCGCAAACTAATGGCTAGAAAAATCAAAGATTACTATTATAAATTGTAATTTAGGACAATAATATTAATGAAATATGCTTTTTTCAATATATTTATATTAAGTATTGTTATCATTTTCATTAGCTCTTGTAATTATAGAAAAAACGATCAGGTTTTTTATAGTTACAAGAATAATCCTATTATTTCTAATAAACTTGGACAACCTGTATCCAAGTATTCATCGTATTTGCCCTATGATTCAATTACTTTTCGTCCTATCGATCATAAAAATACATCATGGGGCATTTCACATTATTATGATTTAAAAATGTTTGGAAACAGCTACAATATTATTAAATCTAATACTGATTCATCTTGCCTTGAACCTGTTTACTTTAGTAAATTCAACTCTTGCAATTATTATTTTTCTCAAATCAAGGCTCCAATTCTATGGAATTATTACTTAAACAAAGAAATATATAGGCTGACTGAATTAGGTGTATTTACTATCACTCTTGAAATACCATATAACAAACCACCACAAATTTCATTAATATCTCTCAAATATTCAGATGGTGTTCTGGAAATTGATGAAAATTCGAGTCATTATGTAAATATTTTCAAAGCAGATTCATTGAGATCTATCCTAAATGAACTTAATTTTCAATCTTATCCTGATACAGTACTAACAGATCGTATTGCTATTGGAAGTTCGAGCACATTTTTATTTGAAGTTCATACTAAATCAGGATACAAAGCATTTTTAAGTGAAGAGTATGAGTCTTCAGTGCTTCTAAGAAGGATTATTAATTTATTCAAGCATGAGTTCGTTAATTATAATAGATTGAATGCAATTATGTATAATATTGAACCTCAATTTTTCGAATATAATCCTACTAAATAAATTTATATTTCGATTAAATAGGAATATTAATTAAAAACCAATTTTTAATTAGTCTATACTTCTTATTAGATTTAATAATTGAGAAAAAAATGAACAAAATATTGACACTTGTATTAATAATTACATTAGCAAGTTGCAATCAAATGAGTGAATTTTATAGTGATAAATCGGCAGGAATTAATGGCAGCTTTGAATTTTCCAAAGACGGGTTGCCACTTAATTGGCTGGTATATAGTCCTAAAACTGTTCCTGACTCTGATTTTTCTATTACTATTGATACAAATAGTTACTATCATGGAAGACAATCTCTGAGGTTTGATGTCAAGAAATCTTCAGGCAAGCCAGGCAGACTTTCTCCCGGCATCTCAAGTGAATTCTTTGAAGCTGGATTATTCCTTGGTCCAGCAAAATACAAACTCAGTTATTGGCTCAAAAACTCAGATGCAAAATTCGTTGTTTATGCTGGCGCTACCGATTCTAAAGTATCAGAAGTAAAAACAATTCACGAGTCAAATCAAATATACAGCGACTGGCAATATTTTGAGCATATTATTGATATCCCGAACAATCAATGGCTTAGGATGGAACTTAATATACTATCAAGTGGCACATTTTCTATTGATAATATTCAAATTGAGAAAATTTGATATGCTTAAATATATTGAACTTCCAAAAGCAAATATTGCATTCAAGCTTTCTGAAAATATAAATAATGATTTCACTTTGGTTTTTCTCCATGATTCACTTGGATGTATAGAATTATGGCGTGATTTCCCTGTAAAATTGGCTAAAGCTGCAAATTGTAATTATTTGGTTTATGATAGACAAGGTTATGGCAAATCCTCAGGATTTTCTTATACTCAACGTTCTAATAATTATTTGGAAGACGAAGCAGATATTCTTTATGAATTATTGAGCGAACTTAATATCAATAAACCAATACTTTTCGGTCATAGCGATGGTGGTTCAATTGCATTAATTGCTGCTTCAAAATATAATCAATTAATAAAAGCAGTTATTTGCGAAGGAGCTCATATATTTGTTGAGGATATAACGATCAAAAGTATTCTCGATGCAAAAGAGCAATTTTTGAAATCAAATCTCAAGTCCAAACTCGAAAAATATCACTCAGAAAAAACTGATGCTATGTTTTTAGCATGGGTAGATAAGTGGACTTCGCCCGAATTTCGAAATTGGAATATTGAGCATTTCCTATCCAACATCCAATGTCCGGTGCTTGTTATTCAAGGCGAAAAAGATGAATTTGGTTCATTAGCTCAAGTCAATGGAATAATAAATCAAACAAAACTAGCTGAAATGCATATTGTAGCTGATACTTATCATAATCCACACAAAGAAAATCCAGACCTCTTGATTGATTATTTCCTCAGCTTTATTAGAAAAATAAAAACCCCTTAAATTCAGGGGTTTACGGGGTTTGCCACGAGCCGTAATTTTTAGGAGCTTTCGGAGTATCGAAGTGCAACGGCTCATTTATCTTATGCAACGATTATTTTCAAGAAGGTTATCGCATTTTATAGTCTATCGGAATTATCATCCAGTATTTTGTTGATTGTCCTTGCTGAGTAGCTTTTTCGAAACTCCCATATTTATAGATTGCGTTTATAGCCGAATTATTAAAAATTGCGTTTGTAGTTTCGACTATCAAGACTTTAATCGGATAACCTTCTTCATTTATGAGGACATTGAGAACGACCTTTCCATTTAAATTTGATGCTAAAGCAGCTCTTGGATATTCAACTATTTGACTCAATTTTCCAAGATTAATATTTGGATCTTTATCTAAAAATTGAATAATATCGGGATTATCGGCAATATTAACATCTTCTACCTTCTCCATTTTATAGCTTGGATCACTTATTTGTTTGGGCATTGGCAAAATTCCATTGCCCGGAGTGCTGGTTGTTAATTTCATCTGGCTAACGCTTGCAATTTTTGTAGCAATATCAGTTTCACCAATTTTTGCAGGTATAAATGTGCCGGATACTTCTTCTAAACCTGTTCCTGTTTTGCTTACTGGTATATCAACAGGTAATTTTTCAATATTTCTAACATCGACAGGTATTTCAGGAGTTTTTGTTTCTACAGTAAAGGTACCAATCTCTAATCTTGATCCTAATAAAATTGGGCGATCTCCACCATTATTATCAGAAATCAAAATCAATGCACTTGTAACCATTAAAGCTAAAACTGATGCAGCTACAAAAATGCTTTTCATTGTATTACGGCGAATAGAAATAATCAATTCTGCTGCTCCGTAACTTGAAGGAAGTGGAATTTCCTTAGCGTATTGGTTTGTGTTCGTTCTCATAGGGTCCTCCAAAAATTTAATATTTTTTAGAATAACGGGTACCCTTTTTTGGTTGCAACCTTTCATTCCGTCTTCTTAACTAATAGACACAGACAATTTCAATTTGGTTACATTTTTTTTTAATGATTAATATTTTTTTTTGCATCTCTGATTTATCAACAACAAAAGCTGCCCTCTTAGGGCAGCCTGGAATAAAGGAATCGCGTCG
>JAUQWR010000801.1 GCA_030835065.1 Candidatus Kapaibacterium sp. | reverse complement strand
ATCCAGGAGGAGCACCAACCAATCGCGATACAGAGAATTTCTCCATATATTCGCTCATGTCAATTCTTATAAGTGCATCTTCCGAATTGAACATCACTCTCGAAAGTGCTTTTGCAAGCTCGGTTTTTCCAACACCAGTTGGACCTAAGAACATAAACGAGCCGATAGGACGGTTTGGATCTTTCAATCCAGCCCTTGCACGTCTTATTGCTTTAGCTAAATACTCGATAGCTTCATCTTGTCCGACAACCATTTTTTGCAATTCTTCCGAAAGCTTGAGTAGTTTGTCTGTTTCTGTTTCTGCAACTTTATTGACAGGAATACCGGTCATAATTGCAACAACTTCAGAAATATCTTCACCATTTACTGGGAATACTTTTTCGCCTGCTTCTGCTTCCCAATCAGCTTTTGCTTGTTGCAGCTCGGCTTGCAATTTTTTCTCCATATCACGCAATTGAGCAGCTTCTTCAAAATTCTGCTGTTTTACTACTTGATTTTTCTGTTGGCGAACTTCTTCAATTTTTTCTTCCAGATCGAGAATAGATTGAGGAACGATAATATTAGACAAGTGCACTCTTGCGCCAGCTTCGTCTAATACATCAATAGCTTTGTCAGGAAAACTTCTATCAGAAATATATCTTTCTGCCAAACGCACACATGATTCGAGAGCATCATCAGTATAAATCACATTATGATGATCTTCGTATTTATCTTTAATTTTATCAA
This sequence comes from Candidatus Kapaibacterium sp., assembly GCA_030835065.1. Lineage (GTDB taxonomy): Bacteria > Bacteroidota > Ignavibacteria > Kapaibacteriales > UBA2268 > JAUQWR01. Next base: position 2,364 of record JAUQWR010000801.1, on the reverse strand, counting down.
TAATTTTCAAAGTTTCGTCAGTGCTAGGAGCATCGACTAATATTTTTTGAAAACGACGTTCTAAAGCACCATCTTTTTCAATATATTGGCGATATTCATCAAGAGTAGTAGCACCAATGCATTGCAGATCGCCTCTGGCTAATGCAGGTTTAAACATGTTAGATGCGTCGAGCGATCCTGAAGCACCGCCAGCCCCAACTATTGTATGCAATTCATCAATAAATAAAATTACATCTTCAGCTTTTTCCAATTCAGTGAGAATAGCCTTCATTCTCTCTTCAAATTGACCTCTATATTTTGTACCTGCAACGATTGCAGCCAAATCAAGTGTAACAATTCGTTTGTCAAACAAAGCTCGAGAAACTCGTTTTTGAACGATACGCAGAGCCAATCCTTCCACAATTGCTGTTTTGCCAACACCTGGTTCACCAATCAAAACAGGATTATTTTTCTTTCTGCGAGAAAGCACTTGGCATACTCTTTCAATTTCTTTTTCACGACCAATCACAGGATCGAGTTTATTTTCCATTGCCAATTTTGTAAGGTCACGACCAAAATTGTCAAGTACAGGAGTTTTTGGTTTATCGGATGCTTTAGTTCCAGCAGCACCTGCAGGCTTGCCTGGTTTTGGCATAGCACTAGTCTTTCCGCTCAAGTAATTATCAAGTTCTTGCTTCACAGTATCATAAGTAATTGAGAACTGGCTAAGTATCTGAGCAGCAATATTTTCTTCGTCTCTAAGAAGTGACAAAAGTAGATGCTCAGTTCCAATCACGTCAGATTTGTAAAGTTTAGCTTCAAGAAAAGTAATTTTCAATACTTTTTCTGCTTGTTTAGTCAAAGGGATATTGCCAATAGTAAGAGTAGAGCTTGAGGATTTGACAGAGTCTTCAATCATCTTCTTCAATTTAAATAAATCTACACCCAGATTTTTAATAATCTTAACTGCAATACCTTCGCCTTCGCGTATTATACCAAGCAATAAATGCTCGGTACCGATGTAATCATGCCCAAGCCGCAATGCTTCTTCGCGGCTAAGCCTTATTACTTCGTTCACTCTATTTGAGAAATTTCCTTCCATAATATCCTCTATTTTTCTCTATATTTTCTTTTTTTCAAAGAATCAATATGCAAATTTATCAATTATTATATATCGTGACGTTGATATTTTCAATTTATTTGTAAATATTTATCAACATAAATAAAAACTAATTTTTTATAAAACATTTATTGATTAAATTTGTAGTCTTTACGTTTTTGGATTTTTGAATTATGTTTGAACCACTTAGAGAAAGAATTAAAGATTTAGAAGACCGTTGTGATCAATTGCGGAGGTTTCTTTGACATTGACGAACGCAATCAGTCTTTAGCGGAAAAGCAAAAGCTTACCGAGGATGAAAACTTTTGGAATGATGCCAGCCAGGCTAAAGAGCTTATGAGGCAAATTTCTGAAATCAAAGAATGGGTTTCTGCCTGGAATCAAACTAATGCTGTTGTCCAAGATTCTATCGCTATTTGGCAGCTCGCCAACGAATTGGAAGACGAATCTTTAGAATCTGAAATCATTAATGAAATCAATAAAGCTCAAAAATCTGTCGATGAACTCGAAATTCGTAATTTACTCTCAGGCAGCGACGACGATAAAAATGCTATACTTACTATTCATGCCGGTGCAGGTGGCACTGAAGCTCAAGACTGGGCTGAAATGCTTCTTAGAATGTATATGCGCTGGGCTGAACGACACAACTACAAGCTTTATTTAGTAGATCAATTAGATGGCGATGGTGCCGGAGTCAAGTCTGTGACTATCGAAGTTGTTGGTAAATATGCTTATGGCTATTTGAAAGCCGAAAATGGTGTTCATCGTTTGGTGCGGATTTCTCCTTTCGATTCTAATGCTCGACGTCACACTTCTTTTGCTTCTGTTTTCGTTTATCCCGAAATTGATGATGATGTCGAAATTGAAGTTAATCCTGCAGATGTCGAAATGGAAACATTTCGTTCAGGTGGCAAAGGTGGGCAAAACGTAAACAAAGTGGAAACTGCTGTCAGGCTTAGGCATATTCCTTCGGGCATTATTGTTTCTTGCCAGCAAGAACGCTCTCAATTCCAAAATCGCGAGCGCGCTATGAAAATGCTTAAATCCAGACTATACCAGAAAAAACGCGAGGAAGAAGATGCCGAAAAAGCTGCCATCGAAGGTAAAAAGAAAAAAATTGAATGGGGAAGCCAAATTCGTTCTTACGTTTTCCAACCATATACGATGGTCAATGATCACCGCTCTGAATTAAAACGAACTGATATTAATTCAGTTATGGATGGAGATTTGGATGATTTTATTAAAGCATTCTTACTGATTGTAGA
>JAUQWR010000800.1 GCA_030835065.1 Candidatus Kapaibacterium sp. | reverse complement strand
GGGTGATGGGAGATAGTTAAATTCAGGCGAACGTAAAAAACCATATCCGTCTGCCATAACTTCAAGCACACCTTCGCTAGCAATCAAGCCATCCATCTGAATATCTTTATAAGATAAGCCCGATTGTGCTTCTACGATTTTAAGTATTAATTCTTGCTTGCGCAAGTCGGCAAAATTCATAATCCCAAGCAACTTTGCAATTGAAGTCAATTCTGCAATTCTTTTGTTTTTGAGTTCTGCAAAGTCAAGGATTTGTGAATCTGATAAGTGGTCGGTTTTCAGCTCATTTTCAACGCCTGGTTCATTTCTTTCTTCTGTAACCGGTTCGGGATCCGGCTGAGCTGACCTAGTACGTCTTGTAGGAGGCATGGCTACCTTTCTTTTTGGTGAGTAATTATTCAATTTTCAAATCTTCTAAAAAGGGTTGATAATTAATTGATGAATTTCATTCTGTAATTTTCTTCACACAAACACAATAATCTAATTCATCAACCTACAATTAATTGTCTTATTCCATATAAATTATGTCTTAACCAAATTAATTCAGAATAATAATTCTGACTATTTACTGCAAATTTGATAATACAATTTACATTTAATCGAAATTCTTTGCAAATTATTTTTTGCACATGCAAAAAATAATTGTAACATATATACTTATGTGGATTTATTCAGATAAAATTTCACATTCAACATCTATAACACCGTCTCTGATCATTTCTAATTGCTCTGCTGCTGCTCTGGATAAGTCAATAATTCTATCGCCTTTGAAAGGTCCTCTGTCATTAATCTTTACTATTACTTCTTTCCCATTTTTTAAATTTGTTACTTTGATAATAGTGCCAAAGGCAATTGTTTTGTGTGCAGCAGTAAGTAGGTCTGCATCATAAATTTCTCCATTAGCAGTCTGTCTGCCCTCGAATTCGTCTGAATAATATGAAGCTTTACCACGAAATACTAAATTATCAGGATTGTTTTTGAAATTTTGATCATCTTTATAAATATTATTATTTTTTTCTATTATATCATCATTTTGTATACTTTTTTTTGTTTGTCTATCTGTATTTGAGGCTTTTGCAGAATTAGAAAACCTAATAGAGCTGGAGCAAGCACTAATAATAATCGAAATGACTAAGATTGTCAATATCTTCGAAACTTTCATAAATTCAATCGATTTCAATTAAACATATACAAATATAATTAAAATTTTAATATAAATGAAAGTTATCAAAAATTAATAATTAAATAAATGTAAACCATTGAATTCACAAACATAGGAATAAATAACGACAAAAATGAATATAAATAATGAAAAAATATTTAAATTCCGTTCATAATTAAATCTTGCTTGATTTTAATGATATTTATAATTAATTTGAATATATTGACTTGCTTGAATTTGTGGAGCGTCTTTTTTTGACGCAAGGTTTTGTTAATTTTTGTTTATATTTAATCGGAATCGAATATGGCTGATCAAGTGCAGCGGTTGTTCTATATGTACAAAAAGTTTCATTCAGGACAAAAATACACAACTGCAGAATTACTCGATGTTGTAAGACAGGAGTTTGGCAATATAAGTCTTCGAACTATTCAAAGAGATATGCTTATCCTTCAAGAATGTGAGCCTGCTTTTACTTCCAAAAAAGTCGGGAAGGAATATGTGTGGTATATTCCTCGCGAAGCTCGAAATATGAATGCAATCGTAAAACTCGATAGTAATGAATTGCTCTCTTTTTATATTTTAAAA
>JAUQWR010000799.1 GCA_030835065.1 Candidatus Kapaibacterium sp. | reverse complement strand
GCGGGGTGGATATTCTTTAGCCTTAAACTTTTGATATACAATAATATACATTATTTTGCGTAATGATTTTCAAGTATTTATTTTGTAGAATTATTAATTGAAAACATTAACTAAATATTATTTAAACTCTTTGCTCTTACCAGCAATATTTTCAATTATTTTTAATATTTTCTATTCATTTCTATTTCAACCAGATACTAAGTCAGAATGGTTGACGAATTCATTTGTATTCTTTAGTTCAATACTTTTGATTATAATAAATGCTTTATTTTTGTCTATTCTTTCATTAGGAATTTTTCTTAATAATTATCCCAATGTCAGACGTAATCGAATTTTAAGTTTTCTTACCTGGCTAGGCTTACCTACGTTTTGGTGCACTATTATTTTACTTAAACACTTTAACCTATATTTGATAACAGACAGTTATATACTCGATGAAACATTATATGTTCTATCAGCAACATTGCCATATATAATAGCATTAATAATATACTTTATCAAATTTAGAAGAGATTCTTTGGATAAAGTGACCTGAAACTATAATTCAATTTTCATAAGCAGTCAGGAGGTGGCAAGAAAACCACCTCAATTTACTGCTTAAATCAACTTAAACTTTAGCTAATTTCCACTTTCCTCTCATGAAAATTATTGCAGCGATAATTGTAAATACTGTTTCTGAAACTAATATAGAATAATAAACTCCATTTGCATGATGACCACTTTGAAATGCCAGGTAATAAGCTAAAGGTATTTCAATAATCCAAAAAACAAAAAGATTTAATTTCAAAGGAGTAACAGTATCGCCGGCTCCATTAATTGACTGGAGCAGCACCATGCCAAGTCCATAGAATATAAAACCTACGCTAAAGACTTGAAGGCAGTATGCTCCGTAATGAATTACTTGTGAATCAGCAACAAAGAATTTCATCCAAAACTCAGGAAACAGCAGAAATGCCAAACCTAAAAACAACAAGAAAAATGTATTAGTAGCCGAAGCTATATAGACAGCTTTTTCTGCTCTTTCAGGTGCATTAGCTCCTAGATTTTGCCCAACCAATGTTGCAGCAGCATTACTCATACCAAAAGAAGGTAATAGAGCAAAAAATATTATTCTCAATGTAATTGTATATCCTGCCACATGTATCGAACCAAATTCCGATACAAACCGCATCATCATAATCCAGCTTGTTGTTGCAATCAAGTGCTGGCTAATTACTCCTGCAGCCAACTTGATAATGGATTTAATTAATGCAAAATCGGGTGCTAATCTATCGAAAGATAATTTAATCATGCTTTTGACTTTTATCAAAATATATAATTGAAAAACCACAGCAACTGCTCGACCAAAACTTGTGGCGATAGCAGCTCCTTCGACTCCCATTGCTGGAATCGGTCCAAATCCAAAAATAAATATAGGATCTAATATAATATTAAGTATATTAGCAATAAAAAGCACCCTCAGTGTTAGAGCCGCATCACCAGCACCTCTAAGCACCGCATTAATAACAAAGAGCAACATTACAACAATATTTGTACTCAGAATAATACTAAGATATCCTGAATAATTATCAATCACATTTTTACTAGCACCCATCAGAGTTAAAATTTCCTTAGGAAATATCAATCCTGGAATTGCAAACAAAAATGAGAAAAACACAGCTGTTAAAATTGCTTGATATGCAGCTTTATTTGCAGAATCGTAATCTTTTTCGCCTACTCGGCGCGATATGATAGAAGTTGTTGCTACTGCCAAGCCTCCGGCAATTGAATAAAACAAAGTCATTAAAGACTCTGTAAGCCCAACTGATGCTACTGCATCTGCCCCAAGCTTAGACACGAACAATATATCAACAATGGCAAATATTGATTCCATCATCATTTCTAATACCATTGGTATTGATAGAAGCAATATGGCTTTGCCTAACCTTATTTGAGTAAAATCGTACTCATTCCCTTTTAATGCATCTTTAAAAATTTGAATTATTTGTTTTATTTTCAATTGTTTTATTTCGCGCATCATCTTCGCTTATCCTTGTTATTGTTACACTTGTTAATTAATTTGTTCAGAGACTCTGTTTCCAAAATTCTCATTCTAATACTGAAAGTGGGCGCCGATAAAGCGACTGCGACAAATAAATTAGTTGTTTTCATGATTCAACTCCGATTAATTATTAATATTTGCCCTTTTGGGCTCTTATATATGATTAAAAAAACTTAAATTAATTTTGTATTTGTAATAACACACAAAATTACCTTTTTGATACATCCTTTGGAAATAATTCTTGTTGTTTTTTTAGTGAATTGGCATTATTTTATTATCGATTGTCAGATTTTTTTTATACTCTTTTTCATATTGTAATATTTTTTTGACAATTCGATAAATCATTTTGTCTGATTTCTCAAAGTCTTCTATACATTTTTGCATTGATTTGCTCTCAAAATCATAGTATTAGTCTTAATTTCGTGCATATTATCCTGTTTTTTGCCTATTTAAGTATCAAATGATAATATTTACTTATAAATATTTTTATAAATCTCATTTTTTCATTAATTTCGATTTATTGTTTATATAATAATTTTCAAATGTGTAATGAAAAGAATCATTCTGATATTTGTAATTGCAATAGCAGCCATAACAGGCTCATGCACAAAAAAGGTTGATACCCATAATACAATAAAGTTTTGGCATTTTTGGAGCGAACCCAACCAAAAGAAAGTTATTCAAGAGCTAGTTGCCGAATTTGAAAAGGCAAACGACTGCAAGGTCGAAATGACTGAATTGAGTTGGAACGATGGTAAAACTAAATTGATGGCTGCCTTCAATTCTCGTACTTCGCCTGATGTATTGGAATTAGGTTCCGATTGGATTCCTCAGTTTTCTTCTTCAGGTGTCTTATTAGAACTCAAAAACTCAATTGATTTTTCTAATTTCTTAGACTTTTCGCGCGAACCTGCAAAGTGGCAAGGTAAGTATTATGCTGCTCCTTGGGTTGTCGATACTAGAGTTTTGTTTTATAATAAAGATTTAATGCAAAAAGCAGGAATCGAGACTTCAGCTCCGGCTACATTTGCCAAAATGCTTGAGTATGCTAATCTAATAAATGATGGTAATTCGATTTATGGGTTCGGTGCTAATGGCTCTGATCCTCATAGACTATACAAAAAAATTGTTCCTATGTTTTGGACTTTTGGCGGTGATATTTTCGACTCTAAAGGCAAACCTGTAATAAACAGCCAGGCAAATATCGAAGCTCTACAAATGTATATTGATTTGTCGCACGTTGGCATGATCGAAACTCAACGCCAGCTTGATGCTGCTTTTGCTCAGGGCAAAATTGGCTTTTGGTTTTCTGGTGCATGGCTAATCGACAAAATTAAAAATGAAAATCCAAATTTGAATTATGGCATAAGTCCTATTCCCGGCAAGATTAATTCTCCGGGTGTTTCATTTGCTGGTGGTGAATATTTAGCGGTTAGTGTCAATTCTAAGAAAAAATCTCTTGCCGAAAAGTTTGTCCAATTCCTTACTGATGGTAGCAATAGCCTTAAAATCTGCAAAAAAATCAATGAAGCTGGATTTCCCGCAGATAAAAGATTTTTCAAAGATCCTTATTTTGCTTCCAATCCTTCGAAAAGTGTTTTTGCAAGTCAATTAGCAAATTCAAAGATGACTCCTGTGCATCCTCAGTGGCTTGATATCGAAGCTATAATCGAAAATGCTGTAGTACAAGCAATCTATGGCAAAGCCGATGCCAAAACTGCTCTGGACAACGCCCAGTATGAAATTAACATGCTTTTGGCAAACGGTACAATCCAATAAATTTGATTTCATCAATACTTAAAAAGCTTAGCTCAAATATAATGTAGTAAATATTGTAGAGACAGGTCGCAGACCTGTCTCTTGATATTGGAATTCTCGTTTTTTTTAGACTGCTCACAGACATGTCTCTACCAAAAAAACAATAAAAGAGAATTTTAAAAAGCTATTTATTAAAAGATACTTAATTCGACTCTTTTGAAACAACCATTTTTATATAAAAAAACAGCCGCAAATAATTTTGCAGCTGTCTTATAATTTCATACAAAAAGACTATTAATAGTCCATACCGCCCATACCACCTGGCATAGCTGGCATTGGAGCTTCTTTGCTTGGTTTTTCTACGATAGTAGCTTCTGTAGTGAGCAATAAGCCAGCAACTGAAGCAGCGTTTTCTAAAGCAACGCGGCTAACTTTAGTAGGATCAATTACACCAGCTTCGTATAAGTCGCAGAATTCTTCAGTACCTGCATTGAAACCGTATGCGCCTGTGCCTTCTTTTACTTTGTTAGCGATTACAGATGCTTCTAAACCAGCATTTGTAACGATTTGGCGAATAGGTTCTTCAACTGCACGGCGAATAATATCGATACCAGTTTTTTGATCTACATTAAATGGGCTCAAATTATCTAATGCACTCAAGCAACGCAAGTATGAAGTACCGCCACCAGGAACGATACCTTCTTCTACTGCAGCGCGAGTAGCATGAAGAGCATCTTCAACGCGAGCTTTCTTTTCTTTCATTTCAATTTCTGTAGCTGCGCCAATACGCAATACAGCAACACCACCGCTCAATTTAGCAAGGCGTTCTTGAAGTTTTTCTCTATCGTAATCGCTTGTAGATTTTTCGATTTGAACTTTAATTTCATTAATTCTCTTCTTGATATCTTCTGATTTGCCAGCGCCTTCGACAATAGTTGTGTTATCTTTGTCGATTACAATACGGCTAGCAGTGCCAAGATAAGCTAAAGTAGCGCTATCAAGTTTGTAGCCTTTTTCTTCGCTGATAACAGTACCGCCAGTTAATACAGCGATATCTTCGAGCATTGCTTTGCGACGATCGCCAAATCCAGGAGCTTTTACAGCTGCAACACGCAATGTGCCGCGTAATTTGTTTACTACCAATGTTGCTAAAGCTTCGCCTTCGATATCTTCAGCAAGAATTAATAATGCACGGCCCGATTGTGATGTTTTTTCTAAGATTGGAAGCAAATCTTTGATTGCTGAAATTTTCTTATCATAAATCAAAATATATGGATTTTCGAGAACAGCTTCCATTGAATCTGCATCTGTGATGAAGTATGGTGATAAGTAACCTCTATCGAACTGCATACCTTCTACAGTTTCCATAGATGTTTCTGTACCTTTAGCTTCTTCTACAGTGATAACGCCGTCTTTGCCTACTTTTTCCATTGCTTCAGCGATAAGTTCGCCAATAGTTTTGTCATTATTTGCAGAAATAGTACCAACTTGTGAAATTTCTTTTTTGCCTTCCACTTCGCGGCTAATTTCTTTTAATTTAGCAGTAATAGCTTCAACTGCCAAATCAATACCACGTTTCAAGTCCATTGGATTAGCGCCTGCAGTAACGTTGCGCAAACCTTCGCGGTAAATAGCTTGTGCTAATACTGTAGCTGTAGTTGTACCATCGCCAGCTACGTCAGAAGTTTTTGAAGCAACTTCGCGAACCATAGCTGCGCCAAGGTTTTCGATAGGATCTTCTAATTCGATTTCTTTTGCAACGCTTACGCCGTCTTTAGTAACTGTTGGAACACCAAATTTTTTATCTATAATAACATTTCTGCCTTTAGGACCTAAAGTAACTTTAACTGCATCTGCAAGTTGATCAACACCTCTTTTTAAGAAAGCACGTGCTTCTGTATCAAAGTGAATTAATTTTGCACCCATTTTTAATATCTCCTTTATTTATTTACTTATTTATTTACTATTGCAAATACATCTGTTTCGCGCATCATCAAATATTCTTCGCCATCGACGTTGAATTCTGTTCCTGCATATTTACCATACAATACAACATCACCAACTTTAACTGACATTGCAATCATTTTGCCATCATCAGCTACTTTGCCTTTGCCAACTGCTACTACTTCGCCTTGCATTGGTTTTTCTTTTGCTGTATCAGGAATAATAATTCCGCCTTTTGTTGTTTCTTCTGCTTGTGCAGGTTTCACGATAATGCGATCGTGCAATGGTGTTAGATTCATTTTTTCCTCCGATTCTATTATAAACTTTTTCAATTTTTGTTTTATAATTTGTTAGCACTCATTTGTCGAGAGTGCTAACGTTAAAACGCAATTTAAAATTTATTATTGTAATATGGAAGAAAAAAATTATTCTGTATATTCAAATATTCCATTCGGATAGTCTATAAGCAGGCTTCCATTAATAAAAGCATCAGAACCAATCATATTATTTTTCTCGCTTTCGCTTTCTTTAAAATAAAAATTTGCTTTCTTATATGTAAATATATAATCTTTGATTCTAATTTTTACATTTTCTCTTAGTTCATAATTCTCTTCTACAGTGCCACTAATTGTTTGCTTCTCACTCTTTTCAATATTTTTCAATTCTTCTGTTGTATAAAATTTTGATAGTCTTGCACCGGTATCTACAAAGTAATACTCAATCGCATTTGTATCCAAAGAATTAATTACAAATGGATGTGTAAAATAGAAGAGATCGTATCTACGATTAATCTTACTTGAATTTTCCATTACAAACTTTTCGTTTTTATAATCAATCAAGAATCTATAGTTTTTCAATAAGTTCCAGCCAATAATACCATCTACTTTTTTGCCAAATACCAGATAACTTTTAAATGACAAATTATCTTCGGGAACTGCAATGAATTCATTAAGAAACTTTGTGCCATCATTTTCTAATTCAACTGTCAATATTGTATTTGCTTCAAGTTTATCATCTTGCCCATTATTTAGAACCAATTCAGAAATTTTTGAATCTTTTGCAGATGCAATTATATCTGAAAGATTTGATATTATTGAAAACTGGCATCCTGTATCGATAATAAACGAATATTCCTTACCGCCAATCATAAGTGTAATATAAGGAATGTTCGAAAAAGTATATAACTTGGTTTTAAGCGGTTTTTCTAATACCGTAGGGCTTATCGTACTATCATATCGAGTTGCTATATCCAATAGAATTATCTGATTTTCTAATGATAGATCTACTATTTTTGAAAAGCTTTGTATGCACGGATCAATTTCCTTGCTTTTTTTTAAATGAAGATTTTCGACATAACAACTAAATGCTGAATCAAAACTTTGGATTTGCGGACCGACTGCCTCTTTGCCAATATTGAAAACATACAATCTCCAATCGGCTACACTTGGTGTATATTTGTCATTATAATCTTTTACGGTGGAAACTTTAGGAAGCCCACATGCAGATAAAAATACTAATGCAAAAATTGACACAAAAAAACTAACTCTCTTAAGTTTCATATTATCATTCTCCAAAGTGTTTAAATAGTACTATTCAATTTGATTTTTTTTTTGAAATAATCAAAATAAAAAAATCCGGACCCATTTTTATGAGCCCGGATATAGAGTAATAACAAATAATAATATTAATTATTATTTGTTAACGATGAATTTGTTCATCAATACATTAGCATTTGATTTTAATGAAATAAAATAAACACCATTTGTCAATTCTAATGAATTAACATCAAATTTGAATGTATTAATTCCTTTTGTTGCAAATGTATTTGAAATGACAGCTACTTCTCTTCCTGTCATATCAATAATTGACAAGCTTGCAAATGCGTCGTTTGTCAATTCGAAGCTTACAGAAGCAATGCTATTTGCAGGATTTGGAACTACTGAGAATAATCTCATCGATCCATCTGCAGTTTCGCTTACGCTTGTTGCTTGAGTTGTTGTTACAGCTACATTAGATTCAGAAGATACGATTTCGCCGCAATCATTTTTTACTACTACTGTATATTTACCTGCATCATTTTGATCTACTGCAGACTTAGTATATGTAGCATTTGTTGCACCTTGAATATCGTTGCCGTCTTTTTTCCATTGATATGTAACTGCTGTTTTTGATTCAGCTTCTACTGTCAATTCTAAGTCTTTACCAACTTGAACTGTTGTATTAGCAATTGGTTGTGTTTTGATAGTAGGTTTAAGGTTGATTACTAATTCAGCTTCTTGCGATGTAGCTTTAGCTTCGTTTGTAATATAGCTGACTTCGACTGAATATTTGCCAGCTTCTGCTGTTGTAGCAGCATTAATATTCAATGTATTAGTATTTGTACCAGTATAAATTGAGTTATCAGCGATAGCTCTGCCATCTTTCATCCATTGATAAACCAATTGAACATTGTTTGTAGCTTCAGCATCTACGGTAAAGCTAGCATTAGCAGCTTCGCAAACTGTTGCAGCTGTCGGTTCTGATTTAATAATAACGTTAGCACCTTCTTCTAAGTCAACTTTTGCAGAACTTACTTCGCCGCAAAGACCAGTTACAACTACATAATATTTAGCACCGTTCTTTGTATAATCAGCGGCTTCTACATTGTTGATTGTAAGTACTGAAGATTGAGCGCCAGCAATACGAGCATTATCTTTCAATTCTGTCGAAGTATTTGTTGCTACATCATAACGGTACCATTGGAATTTGTCTTTGTATGATGGAGGTGTAATACCTTTGTGGTGAGCTTCAACTCTAAACATAGCTTTGCCAGCAAGCATTGCTTTTGTGTTTGAAGGTTGTTTTGTAATTTCTGTTGCTCTCATAACGTAAACTTCAGCAGGGTTTGATTCTACTTGGTTGATACCTTTGCAATCTTTAACAGTTAAAACAACTGAATAAGCACCTGACTGATAGTAGCTCGGATTTTTGATTTCGAAGAATGGTTGGTTTGCACTCGCATTTTCAGCAACGGGAATCACAACGCCATCTTTTTTCCATTGGTAAGCAAGAATTTCACCTTTTCCAATAACTTTCAATCCGATTGTTTGGTTTTCGCAAAGAATCAAATCTTCTGGATGCTTAACAAATTCAAATTCTTCCCATGCTCTAAATTCGATTTCAGCACTTACAAATTGATTACAAGCAGCTGTACCAAATACAACAACTCTATAACGACCTGAGTTAGATACTTTTGTTTCTGGAATTACTAATGTAGGTTCATTACATGTTGGGAATTCAAATTTTGTAAGGTCAATCCAAGTTTCGCCACGTAAAATTTGCCATTGGTAGCCAGCGATATCACCTTCAGCACTTGCAGTAAACTTCAATTCAACGTTTTCGCATAAGTTCATTAGGTTTTCTGTAGAGCTAATTATAGTTGCATTTTTAACTGGTAAATCGATTAGTACATTATTATCGATTGTAGCTACTTCTGCAGGACCACAATTGCCAGGACCAATCACAACAGCACGATATTTGCCGGCTGTAGCTTGTCTTGATACTATATTTACAGTAAATTCAGGTGTAGAGCTTGTACCAATTGTTTCGTAAGTAGCTGTTGCATCATTGTATTTTTCCCAACGATAGCCAAGAATTGAACCTTCAGCATCTACATTCATTGTAAATGAAGGAGTTGTTTCGCATACAACTGTGTTTTGTGTGAAGCCATTGATTTTGATTGGTTGTTCGATTGCAAATGTTGCATTAGTTGATTGTGATGATGATGTTCCGAGAGTAACTACTGCATAGTAAGTACCAGTGTGGTAGTTCTTAGACTCTGTGATTTGAAGTTGGTTTCTATTAACTACAAAGAATCCATTTTCTTCTGGAGTTTTGTTTGGATCATATGCAATTTCAGCATCATTATGATACCAAGTATAGTTCATCGCTGATAAATCGCCAGGAATAGTTGTTCTTTCGATACCATCAGCAAAACCATTTATTTGAGGAACAATTGATAATGAATATGCAGCACCGGCACATGTTTCAACTAATTCAGGCATATTAGAATTGATTGTTACGCTTGTAGGAATTGCAATATCAGCACCAATATAGTTATGTCCTTCTTCACGTGTTTCGTCGTTAAAATCAGTATCAGTTAATATATCGTTTGATAAATAATCGCTATTAGCAACAGCACCACCATCTAGGAATGGCACAGGAGTTTTCAAGCTGGCTGTCAATTCTTTAGAATTTTGGTCGTTAGTTACTACTGCAACCCAATCATTCTTAGTATCATAAGCAGTTGTTGTGCCTTTAATATAGCCAACATTACCATTTGTAGCTGAATTCACATCATAAATATTATTATTAATTGTTGTAAATTCTCCTGCTGAATAGCAGAATATTGCATAATTCTTTGCTGCAGCATCACTTGTTGCTTTATTAACGAGTATGTTGTTAGCAATTTGAATATCAGCATTAGTTGTGCTACTTGTAAAAATACAAGCACTTACAGTATTACCAGTTGTAGCTAAAGTAGGATTCAACACGATAGTATTATTGATCATATTGATAGCCGAACCAAGATAACGAATACCAATAGGATTGTTATATTCGGCAGTTGATGAAGTTGATCCTAAAGAAGAAATATTCCAAATCATATTATTTGTAATATTGATAGGAGTCAAAGTTGTATTATCAGCATCTCCGTTTGCATAAATTGCGATAGATGCACCACCATTACTTGATGATAAATAAGCATTATGAATATTATAAACTTTATTTTTATTAATTTCTTGATTTTCGTCTGCAACAAGAGATGAATAGATACCATAAATTGCTGAAGAAGTCGAACTAATTCCATCTGAAATAGTATTGTATTCTATTACAGAATTAGATCCGGAATTATAAATACCATAATATCTGAAATTCTTAATAGTATTATTTACAATATTTACATCATTAGAGCTTGAATAGATGCCAGCATAGAAGCGAGCTGACAAGTTCAAATTTGTTTGTTCGAATGTATTATTGCTAGCAGTAGCTCCAGGGCTCGAAGACAAATACAAACCATATTGGTTGTTATTAATAAATGTATTATTTGATACTACAGCATTTTCTGTATAATACAAATAAGCATCATAATAAACAATAGTCTGAGCTGAATCAACACTACCAAATTTATTATTTGTAACAGTAACGTTAGTCAAATAATCAGTAGTTGATTCGCCATTAATTCTCATACCGTAGTAAGCTTTTTCAAAGATATTATTATCGATTGTCAAAGTATCAGAATCGACATTATAAGGAGAAGAAGTGCTATACGCACCATTATAAAGCAAGCCAAATGTATTTGACATTTGCGAACCTGCTTTAAGCACAGTATTTTTAATTGTTAAATTATTAACACCTTGGTTAGTACCTAAAGATTTAGCCCAAACAGCAGCACCTTCAGTATCGTTTGTATTTTCGATAATTAATTGGTGAGCTGTTGTAGAATTAGCAGCCATACCATTAATTTCTACTCTATCAGCACCATTTAATAAAATTACTGCACTTGAATCAAAAGCGCCATAAATTCTGCGAGTTGCAACACCATCAGGACGAATTGTCAATTTGTAGTTGCCTGCGCCTTCTTCTAAAATATTATTCAAAACTGCAGGAGCAGGTTCATTTATATCTGAATTAATTACTAAAGTAACATCACCTGAAATACCAACTGAGTTGATATCAGAAAATACAGAATATAAGTTTGGATAGTTACCTGTACCGACTGTATAAGTACCATTAAGAGGACCAACAATTGTTCTTGAGCCAGTTGGGCTTGTATTATTATTGTTTACAACATTAGATACAGTAGCAGATTCTAAACCTGCATCGATAAGATTGCCGATAGTAGATGTGCTAGACAAATCATAAACTAACCAGAAATAATTGTTCCCTTCTGCTAAAGTTACTGAATCAGTAAATGAGAAAGAACCATTCGGAGCAATTACTTCCTGGCCTACTGGTGTTGTAGTTGCAAATGTATTTGAATTGCCTGTATAATATAAACGAGCTTTTGTAATATCAGCTACATTAGTTGTTCCATTTGTATTAAAGTTAATTGCATTTAATTTTAATGCATTTAAACTATTTAAAGTGCGTACATTTGTTTTCAAAATTTGTACATCTGAGCTTCCATATTTTACTGAAGCAACTGTAGGATGTTCAGCATTTATAGAATTTAAAACCATAGAATATGGAGTGTAAGTAATTTTAATATTCGGTCTGTTATAAGTTCTTGTAAAAGAATAATTAGGGCTCACATCATCATAATCATATCTTGTTCTATAAATTGGACTTGAAGAAGTATAATTAAACTTTGGAGCAGTAGTTGTTGTCCATTTATCAGTTGTTTCCTTTACTATCAACACATGCAAATTATCTGTGCCATTATAGCTAAATGAAGAAATCAAGTTAAATGTCATCCATTCAATAGTTGAATTTGTCACGATAGAATCGTTATACACCATTGTATAACCAGTCAAATCATAAGTACCGCCGCTAGCTAATTCACTAACAGCTGAATTTTTCAAATAGACTTTCACATTACCGATAGTTCCAGTTCCTGTTCCGCCATTTCTTTCCAAAGCGATTGATGTAATCTCTCTTTGCCCACCCAATTCTGCGGCTGAATAAATTGTTTCGACAACTGAGTTTTTGTAAGCATGATCAATACAATATAAATAACTTGAACTTGTTCCAGTTCCAATAGTTATTTCTGCGGCATTGATTCCAACTGCTGCCATTAATATTATAATAGCAGAAATTAGAAGAGTTTTTGTACCCTTCATTTGATAACCCCTTATAGTTAATAAAACATTGATTATTTATTAATATTAAATAAACTCTGACATTCATTTATATTAACGAATAATTACAACTACATGCATTGTAGTATTTTTTTTGACAATATATTAATTCTAATATTATTGTCTATTTACTTAATATTTAATATATTAATTTTTTTCATTCACAATAACAATATTTTCATTATTTTGTAACAAAATTATTATTTTTATTCATAATTTATTGATTTATAATGAAAAACAGATGGACGTTAGCTAACAAATTTGCACTAATTACTGGTGCAACTAAAGGTATTGGCAGAGCAATTGCGAAAGAATTTGCCGCTTTTGACTCTAATTTGATACTCGTTTCGAGAAATTTTTCCGAAATAGAATCACTTATCATGGAGCTCAAAGATCTTTATTCAAACAACACTCAATACCATGCATTCCAAGCCGATTTAAGTTCAGCTCTTGATAGAGCTAAGCTTTCAAGCTTTATTTCCGATCAGATAAAGTCTCTTGATATTCTCGTTAATAATGTAGGTACAAATATTAGAAAACAAACTATTGATTTCAGTTCTGATGAATTCGACTTTATAATAAATACAAACTTGAAATCAGCATTCGAGCTTTCCAAGTCTCTTTTTCCTATTCTGAAGTTATCTAATTCGGCTTCAATTATTAATATCGGCTCAATTGCCGGAGAGTCGGTAGTACTTACTGGTGCCCCTTATGCTGCATCAAAAGCAGGGCTTGCTCATCTAAGCGAATATCTGGCTGTGGAGTGGGCGCAATATGGCATTAGAGTAAATTGCGTCGAGCCTTGGTATATTCACACTCCGCTTACTGATTCAGTTATTAATAATCCTGAGAAACTTTCTAAGATAATTGAACGTACTCCTATGGGTCGAGTAGGCTATCCTGAAGAAATTGCATCTTTGGTTGCATTTTTAGCTATGCCTGCTTCGTCTTATATTAGTGGGCAATGTATTATTGCCGATGGTGCTGCTAATAAATATATTTTTTAGGTGAATTATGGCTGTCTTTTCGTTTATTGCTGCTTTGCCGCCTATTGTTATTGCCATTTTGGTAATACTGATTCTAGGTTTGATCTTTTCGATTTTCAAAAAATTTGTCAAAGCTGCACTTTATATTGGTGCTCTTATTGTATTATTTTTAGTCATAAGTAAATTATTAAATTTGTAAGATTAATTAACATTTTTATTTTTGTATAATAAATATTGTAACATTTTGTATTAAGGTTTTTATGTCGTATAACATTGGCGTAATTGGCACCGGATATGTTGGCTTAGTTTCTGGTACTTGTTTTGCTGCTACTGGCAACAAAGTTTGGTGTGTCGATATCGACGAAGAAAAAATTAAAAAACTTAAAAATGGTATCTGCCCTATATTCGAACCTGGATTGGATAGATTGCTCGACCGTAATTATAAAGAAGATAGATTGATTTTTACTCAAGATATTAACGAAGCTATTGATAATTGTATGCTCATTTTCTTATGTCTGCCTACTCCTCCGAGCGAAGACGGTTCTGCCGATCTTCATCATGTGCTGGGTGTAGCAGAACAAATTGCTATGATTATTAAAGACCGTAATATTAACGAAAAGAAAATCATTATCAACAAAAGCACTGTTCCTGTTGGTACTGCCCAAAAAGTTCGCAACATTATGCTTAAACACATTGATGCAAGCCAATTTGAAGTTGTTAGCAATCCTGAATTTCTCCGCGAAGGCTTAGCTGTTGAAGATGCTATGAAGCCCGAAAGAGTTGTTATTGGTACTTCCAGCAAATGGGTTGAAGAAGTTATGCGCGATTTATATCAACCTTTCGTTCGCACTGGCAATCCTATTATTTTTATGGATGAAAAAAGCGCTGAAGTTACTAAATATGCTGCCAATTCTTTCCTTGCTACAAAAATTTCCTTCATGAATGATTTGTCTGTCTATTGCGAGCAAGTTGGTGCTGATATTGAAAAAATTAGATACGGCATTGGTACTGATAGCCGTATTGGCAAAATGTTCCTCTTTGCTGGTATTGGATATGGTGGTTCTTGCTTCCCTAAAGATGTAAGAGCTCTCGCTTTTTCTGCTGATGAAGTTGGCACTCCTTTGGCTATTGTCAATGCTACTCAAGATGTTAATTACAGACAAATTTTGAGATTTTTTGAGAAGATTAACAAAAGATTTGACAATAACCTCAAAGGCAGGCATTTTGCAATTTGGGGCTTAGCTTTCAAGCCTAATACTGACGATACTCGTGAAGCTCCAGCATTTACTTTGATCGAAAAATTGCTTGAAGCAGGTGCTACTGTTTCTGCTCACGATCCTGAAGCTATGGATAATACTAAATTGAAATTTGCTGATAAAATTCAATATTTCGACAAAATGTATGATTGCATTCAAAATGCAGATGCTTTGATTATTACTACCGAATGGAATGACTTTAGGACTCCAGATTTGGCTCGTATCAAATCTTCCTTGAAGCAACCTTTGATTTTTGACGGTCGTAACCTCTACAAACTCGAAGAAATGAAAGAACATGCTTTCGAGTATTATTGCGTGGGTCGCAAACCAGTTATTCCTTAAATCGATTACTTACTTCTAATATACAAAACGCCCGAACTAATCGGGCGTTTTGCATTTAATACTTATCATTTTTAAATTATTTGATCGGGGTCTTAATCTCTATCTTTACTGTTCGGCAATAGCTTCTGCCTTCAGGTATATTATTATCATAAAGCAATCTATCGCTGCCAACTGGATTGATAGTGAGGTTTTGTGCAGAAATTTGAAGTACTTTTTGCACTTCTTCGCTTCTGCGTCGAGCCAAATCTTTATTATATTCACTTGAGCCGGTTCTATCAGCAAATCCAGAAATAATTACTTTAGAGTTTGGCATAATTTTCTTCTTTATCTCATTTAGTATTCTTTTGTGAGCTTCATTGACTTCAGCCTTGTCGAAATCAAATACAATCAGAGAATATCTATCCACTTTATAGTCTTCTTCGATTCTTTCTCGCTTTATTTTAATAGTTTTTTGGCTTATTTTTATCTCTTTTTCGGCATCAGCTTTCTGACCATAATTATCTTCTGCCGATAGATTTATATCTACTGCTGTCTCGAGCTGAGGCATTGGTTCTTGCTCGATTTGCCAAATCTGCTTCTTTATATCATCTCCACCATCAATTAGCCTTAAATTCTTTCCTGATTGTGAAATATTAAACTTATAATTTTTCAATCCGGCTTCGGTTACAATATTTGGAATAAGCTCAACAATTGGAGGATTTGATGATTTAATTATTTCTTTTAATGTAAGAGGTTTTAATATTTCATTATCGTTCGAACTTAATTCTACTCTTCTATTTTCTGCAACACCATCAATACTCGAAGGATTTGAAGGCTTAGCCGGAAGATTTTGTTTTGCTACTTTTATTCTCTTGGCATCTATTCCCCAGACAGACACAAAATATGACTTCACTGCTTCAGCTCTAGTTTCGGATAATGCCATATTATTTAATTCCTTGTTTTCATTTGAGTTGCAACCAGTGATCAACAACTCGGCTTTAGGTCTGGACTTCAATCTTTGTGCAACAATATTCAATAAGTTATCATATATTTGAAGAGTATTCCAAGCTAAATCATCTTCTTTAAAATTTGTAACTAATTCAGGATTTAAGAGTTTCATAGAAGTTTTATCAAGTCTTGAATCTGCCTCGCTAAAGAAAACATAAGGCAAAAGTGGAAACATTTCTTCAGTTTCTACTTCTTCTATCACAACTTGTGGGTTTTCTTGTCTTCGTCCGTCGTTAGTAACGCCATAAACAGAGAAGTCTGCTTTTATTATTGACGTTTTGGGTTCTGTCCGCAAATATTCTTCGCGAATAGTTGTTCTTTCAATTTTATTTTCTTTTCCATCAACAATTTGCTTTGTCTTAGTACTTCTCTCCAAAACGACAGTAGTCTCATTTATTCCAAATTTTTTAACAGTAGTTGTATCTCTAATTATTATAGTTTCTTCTTCTAAATCTTCAGACTTATACATCGGATACTTGAAGGAAGCACCAATAGAAAGAGTAGATGCTTTCCAATCTTCCTTATTAATTTTTGTTAAAGGATAGAAATATCTGATTTCAGGAGAAAGAAATTTATTTTTTCCCACTGGAAGATTGTAATTCAATCCCAATTGCAAAAACATTTGGAGTTTATTAGGTTCTGGAATTTCTTCATTGGTATAAACATTTCTAAGTCTACTACCATCCATAAATGTCAGATAATCCGGACTCATCAATTGTTCTTTCATACTTTCAATTTTTGAATTCATAACATAAGCCACCCTAAACCCGGCGCTTGCATCAAGTCCTTCATAAATATTATAAGCAATATAAGGATCTATAGCAATAATAGAAATATCAGAAATCAAAGAATATTCGACAACAGCTTTGTCCAATTTAATCGGTTTGAAAGGAGGATCTAACTCTCTCAAATCGACATTGGCTATAGCTTCTTCATTAATCAAATCTGCACCAATAGTAGCATATCCAAGCCTTGCACCAAAATACCATTGATTATTGATAGGCATTTCGAATAGCCCGCCGAATGTAAATCCACTGCCACTACCATTTTCAAATTTTGGACAGCAAGTAATAAATCCCTGTAAATCTTTGAAATCTGCAAAATGATAATTATAATTATAGTTTGCAAATAATCCAATATAATATTGGGGATTTGAATTTTCTGCTCCGATGACAGGCTTTAATAATCCGACTAAAATCGATATTATTATTAACAACAAACCTATTAATATTTTCTTGATGAATACCATTTTATTTGTCTTCATATTTCTTTCTTTTTTTACTTAACAATTATCAATTGTACTGTTTTTACCATTGTTGGCGTCGTCAATCGTAGGAAGTATGTGCCTGATGATATCAATATCAAATTGACATCATAATTAAATGTATTTGGATCATCTATTTTTCTATCCCATGATATTAATGGAATAACATTACCAGCCGAACTAACTAATTCGATTTTGTGCAAACTGGTTTCGATTACATTTGTTGTGATATGC
The DNA here is from genome assembly GCA_030835065.1 of Candidatus Kapaibacterium sp. GTDB lineage: Bacteria > Bacteroidota > Ignavibacteria > Kapaibacteriales > UBA2268 > JAUQWR01. The sequence goes on along the minus strand of JAUQWR010000799.1, from coordinate 2,045 downwards.
GCTATATTTGAAGCTGGATTTGGCGATACATATATGAATACAGGCTTCTTATGCTCAAGCAAGCGTTTGCGTCCTTGTCCGCATGTTGCTACTTGCAGGTATCCGCTCACTGTATCTATAGCATCAAATTTCACCTTATCAAAAAGATCTGTTGCAGATATACTTGTAAACTGCAAACTGCTATAATCAGTATTTCCTAACATTGGTGCTCCCTCTATTACGGCTATTTGTTTCCAGTTATTGGAATCTAATCCCGATAGAGAAAACTGTGGAATACTAAATGCAAATATTCTTTCAGTCAATGTTACTGAATCTTTAATCAAGTTTCCACCACTCACACCCAACGGATAATATACTTCTCTATTGAACACAATACCAATTGTATCAAAATTAAGATTATGATCAGTTGATTCTCCATAATATTTTGCCATAATTGGAATAGGCAGGCTTTCTAATGCAGGATCAATATTATCAAATGTTGGTAATTTTAATACTATCCTTCCTATTTTATAGGCATTTGCTTTTAATACTATTGGAATTATTTCAGTGCAAGATTGGTATTCCACTTCGACAAACAAAGTATCAGTCAAAGAAGCCTGATTGGGATAAATAAAAATTACTGAATCAATCAAATCCTGATTATTTACAAGAACAGTTCCATCAGGATTTGTTTCCAGACTAAATCCATTAGCTCCATTTGAAGCAAATCTATGTGAAATCAATTTAACTGAAAGTCCGCCAATATTTTTGATAGACAATGCTTTTTTGGCTGATTTATTTAATGCTACTTGCCCAAAATCAACAATCTGAGGAGTAACAATAATGCCAGACTGCTTGTCGCCCTGAAGATTGATAGTCAAATTTTTGATTGCACCTTCAATATAACATTCAAGCTGTATTTGAGCTGTTTTTATACCATCAGTAGCATTTGTTGGTTTAAATTTTACATCAAACAACACAGAATCGCCAGCTACAATTGTGTCATTTGCATTATGGAAATATACTTTTTCTAAAGTAAAATATTGAGCATCGTTGCCAATTATCTTTGCATTTTGAAATATCAAAGGAGCTTCGCCTGTGTTTATCAGCTTGCTTGTCATTATTGAATCTCGACATGCAGATAATGTACCAAAATTCAAATCTGGCGCAGCCGAATAGCTTGATTTCAAGAAAATTATTGTAGATGAAACTTTCAAATTAAGCCAACATTCTTTAAAATCAAAATTCAGCATTATTGTCTGCTGATTATTAGCAATAAAATCGATATCAAAAACGATAGAATCCTTCGACTTCATAATACCACTTGTTGGAGTAATGACCAATCCGGGATACGTACTACTAGCATTTAATAATGTTAGTGGCAATTTACCATCATTATATAAAGTATAATTAAATTTTACCTTAAAACCTTTTGCAACTTTTGGTATTATTAGATCTGGTACCTTTACATCCGGACTTTCCGCATACCCGATTAGATCTACAAATACTGAATCATCATTTGAGTCATCAGTCGAAATCATCATTTGAGCTTTATGCAATCCGGTGCCATTTCCTTGATACTTTATCACATATTTAACAGAATCTCCAGGATTAAGTACAATAGGAATGTTTGGTTGGACAGTAACTTCAAATGCATTTGCATCAGCACCTGTTAGTTCAGGTGGAGCAATAATTCTAAATGATGCAGTCGATTTTGCAGGGTTGCCTACAAACACTGAATCCCATTGTGCTTGGCAAGTATACATACTATCATAAGTTATCAAATATTTCGACACATATACTTGCGAAGCTATACCTTTGCCTTCGAGTATTAAATCTTCAAATGCCTCGCATGTAGTATCTGTTGGTATCGAACTTACTTGCAAACTACCTGTTATAGATGTAGATTCAACTTGCGGAGCAAATTTCACAGTAAATGCAATTTCTTCATTAGGCTTTAATATCACCGGCAGTGCAGGATTAATATCCACAATCGAATATCCATTCGTCAAACCACTAATATTCCCAATCTGAGTTTCTGCATTGCCTGTATTTTTCATTCGAAT
>JAUQWR010000798.1 GCA_030835065.1 Candidatus Kapaibacterium sp. | reverse complement strand
TGAGTCAGGTTTAGTAACGTCAATCACTTCGAATGGACCGGAATCTTCAATTGCCTTAGTTGGTTTTGGGCGCAAGTCTGAAGCAATTACATTTGCTCCACCATATTTTTTGCGCAATGCCAAAGTTAGTTCCGTACCGATTTGTCCTAATGCTCCGGTAACCAATATTTTTTTGATTTCTTTTTTCATCTTCATACTTCTAAATAGTGATGAAATTTACATTATTTTAAAAAATAAAATTACGAAAATTTCTAAATACTTAAATCAATTATTTACTAAAAAGTTTTCCAACACTCATTTCTTTATGAAACCATACAAAATAAAATTCGTAATTATATATAGAACATTGAATTATTAAAGCCAGATGGCACGTTATTTGATATTTATTTCTCATGTTGAATTTAGGGGGAAATTATGGATCCGATTCTTTTAAAAGCCGGTTTTATTTTGACTGCTTCAGTCGGTTTTCTTTTGCTTAATACAGATAGTCTTTACAATTTCTCAAAAAATTTAAGAAAATTTTATTCTAAGAAAAAGCATTGATGGAGTAAAGATGAAGTTTTTTTCGAAAATAATTATAGCATTTGCAGCAATTATTCTTATTAGCTCTTGCTCTTCGAGTGTTAGATTTTCGAATAATGATTCATCTAATAAACCTGCTCAAACTAAATCGAGCGCTAGCAATAAAGCAAAGAAATCATCTGAAATCGATAAACCAGCTAATCTCAATAGCATTCAAAAAAATATTATTAGCGAAGCTGAAAAATGGTTAGGTGTGCCATATGCTTGGGGCGGAAACACTAAAAAAGGTGTCGATTGCTCCGGTTTTGTAAAAGAAGTTTACGAAAAAGTCGGTATTATGCTGCCTCGCACTGCGGCATTACAATTCGAATATGCAGATAGAATTAATAAAAACGAACGCCGAATTGGCGATCTGGTTTTTTTCAAAAAATCAGGGCAGATATCACATGTTGGAATATATATCGGCAACAACCAAATAATCCATTCTTCTTCGGGAAAAGGAGTAATCAAACAATCCTTAGACGACGACAGACTACAAGAACTATATGCCGGCATGGGCAGAGTTTTACAATAACTATTTTTTCTTCTTCACCGCAGGCTTTTTTTGAGCTGGAGTTAATGCTGCTACTAACGAACTAACAAGACTATCTAAAGAAAATCCCATCGAAAAATAATATATATTTTGATTCCAATTTGCATCATTTAGTATAGATGTTATTGAAAATTTTGATATAAAATCAAACTTAAAATCGAGTCCTCCTCCACTACCAATCACACCAATTCCCAAGCTAAGATATTCTCGGTTTTTATTTAATGTTTTTAATTCATCTTCTTTGAATAAGTATTGATAATCATTTCCATTAGAATATCTTATTTCGTTTTTATGATTAGCTATCTGGATTACTTGTGATGCATCAGTCAAAATTGCATGATTATAATCATAAGCAAAACTTAGATAATAAAACGAACCCATGGATTCTTTTGATTGAATCAGACCACCATAAATCGGCAACATAAAATTTGCATTTAGATTAAAGTGTGTTTCGTCTAGTATTATTGTTGATATTTCTTTGAATCCTACAGGTTTATTGTCATATCCCAAAAATGATTTTGTTCTATCAACTGAATACAGACATCCTTTAACATTATCAATACCAATACCCAAACCTAAATATCCGATATAAACTGGATACACAAAACTCAATCGGAAAGTTGAATAGTTTGTTACATCAAATTTATCACCTTCGTCGCTCTCTTCATTAGAAAATTTTTCTCGAGTTTCCAATTCATCATCGTCTTGAGATTTACCAGAAAATCCAAATTTTGTAGGATAGAATGATTTTGAAAAAATGCCTGGAGCTTGATCCCAAATACTGCCAATACCAAAATCGAAGAACCATCTTCTTAGTATGTCCAAACTTTTAGGGAAATATCCTTTTGAATATTCGAATATTTTTTGGCTTTCTTCAATTTCTTTATCAAGCCTTATAAAAGTCGAATCGTTTTCGAAGTCAAAATTTTCGAAATCTAAGGAATCAATCTCATCTTGCGAGAATAAGTTTGTATAAGAAATAATTAATATTATAACTAATAATATTCTTTTCATATCAATTTTCTATAATGAATGGTTGATAATCATCGCCGCTGCTAGTATCTAAGAATAAATAATACATTCCGGAAAGATACTTTATACCTGGGAAAAATTCATAATTATAGATACCCGGGTCAATCAGCCCATAATCTTTCAAAAGCTCTTTCTCGCCTATAATATTATATAAATATAATTGCACAGTGGATTTCAAGTCGATTTTAAATGTCCATAGCGATGTTTTATTTGGATTTATTGGATTTGGTGCTATTGGCAATAGTTTAGCAAATCTGATGTAAGGATTGTGCGGACCTATCAAATCATTTTTAAATAAAATATTAAATTGAGATTGAGAAATATCATCGGATTTTAAATCTGTAAATTCCATATCACAAGTTGTATCCGAACCAGCAAGTGCTAAAATTGTCAATTGTAGTTTTGCATTTTCATCATCTAAGTCATATTTGATTACATGAAAAGTACACGAAGTATCATCAGTTCTATCTAATACTTGTGGTATAAGTCTGTCGTTCGAAACAATTTCTAAAGAAAGAGGATAGGCTATTGTATTTGGTTTTAATATTATTCTTCCGCTAATATCATTTTTTCCTTTTTTCAAAACCATTTGATCTTGATTAAAAATATATCTGGCTGTATCTCCAGCTCTACAATAAATAGTATCACTATATTCGACTGCAAATAATTGTGAAAAAGCAAAGATAATAAAGATTACTATATATAATATTTTACTCATAGTTATTGATTCTTTATAACAATAAATTCAGTTCTTCTATTTCTTTTCCTATTTTCTTCTGTATCATTGGCAACAATAGGCTTTGATTCACCAAATCCTTCGGTTTCAATTCTTTCAGGACTAATACCCATCGAAACTAGAATACTTTTAACTGATTCAGCCCTTTCTTTTGATAATACTAAATTATCTCTAGTTTTACCAATATCGTCTGTATGCCCAGCTATTTTTATTGCTAATGCCGTATTTGATTTCATTGCTTCGGCAACTTGCTGTATTAATGGTAAGGACTCGGAACGAACTTCTGACTTCCCAAATTCAAATTCAATATCTATGAATGTAACAGTACCGACTATTACGTCCTCAGCAATTAATGATTTATCGTATGTTGCTTGTGATTTAATTCCATTCAACCCAAATTGAGGCAAAGCATTGTTAAGTTCGACATAATGCTTGCCAGAGCATTTTGGTGGTTTGTATGTTACTCTGTAATAATTATTTAAAGATGTCAAAATTGCTTTAAATACGTATGGGAATTCTTTGGCAAACATAACTTGATAGAATCTCCCGCCAGTTAATTTTGCAAGCCGGGTTAGTAAATCAGTATCAGCCATACCATATCCGATGGTATAAAAAGTTACTTTTTGTTTTCTGGCTTCAATTATTGTCTTGTTAAAATTTGAACCATCTTGCCCATCAGAAAATAAGATTGCAATTCTTTTTAAACTTTTATCGGCTCTAGAAAGCACTGCAATTGCAGTATCCATTGCTAATCTAATATTTGTACCCTGACCATATCTGCTACTCGGATTCCCATCTGTCTCCATCATTTCTGTATAAGCTGCTTTATCATTTGACAAAGGTACTTCGATAGTTGCGCTTGAAGTAAACTTTACAACACTAACCCAATCCCTTTTTTTAATACCTTTAAAAAGAGCTTTTACAGTTTTTTGTAATAATTTAATCCTATCTTCACCCATAGACGATGAATGATCTAAAACAAAACATAAAGCATAGGGTTTGCTCGAATTGGATCTAACTTCAACTACAGAAAATTCTGGAACAATGGTGTTAGATCCTTTGCATGAATCAGTCAACAATTCCCAATATTTTTTCCAATCATTTGTATCGAGAGTATAAGGTGGCGCCAATCCTGAAATTGTATTACCTTTGGAATCATAAATTCTTACTTCAAGTTCGACAGAATCAGGAAATCCATCAGAATTGACAGTGAAAATCTCGCTCATTATTTTGAATTCACTTTGCTCTTCTTCGTCATTTTTTAATGAATCTTCGCTAAGTGTTATTCTTCTATCTCTAATTGTCTGATCTATTGCATTTTTTTGCGTATAATAAATACTTAAATCATTAGAGTAGAATTTATTAATATTCAAAGAATCAACTGTAAAGCCGGATTTGCGTAATCTATAAATATTTATTGAATCTCTTTTATTGATCAATTTCTGTTGATCGGCAGCAGGTAAGCCATTTGTATCACGATCAAAACCAACAATCAAGCTGTCTTTCATTTTTTGGACATATTTGCTATAATCTTGAATACTCATCATAGAAGAAGAGCCACTCATGTAGGAAGGGCGGTAAACTTTATTTTTATCAAGATTTGGCTCAATTTGCTTTTCAATTAAATCCACCATTGCTTTAGGACAAGCACTTAGCACAAA
>JAUQWR010000797.1 GCA_030835065.1 Candidatus Kapaibacterium sp. | reverse complement strand
GACAGACTAGATCTGAGAGAAGAATTAATTATCACTATCGATCCTATCGATGCTAAAGATTTTGATGATGCTCTTTCTCTAAAAATAATGGACAACGGCAACTATTATCTTGGTGTTCATATTGCAGATGTGAGCCATTACGTTAGAGAAAATTCTGAAATGGACATAGAAGCCAGATTACGTGGCAATTCTATTTATCTTGTAGATAGAGTTATTCCTATGCTTCCCGAACAAATTTCTAACGAAGTTTGTTCACTAAAACCAGATGTACCTCGATTTGCTTATTCTGTGTTTATGGAATTGAGCCCAAGCGGAGTACTTAAGAATTATGAAATTCATGAAACTCTTATTAGAAGCAAGAGAAGATATAATTACGATGAAGTGCAAGAAATAATTAATACAGGCAAAGGTGATAATTTAGAACTTATTATTCAACTTAATAAACTTGCTAAAATTTTGCGCACTCGTAGATTTAAAGCAGGTGGTATCGAATTTGATACTACCGAAACTAAATTCATTCTTGATGAAAATAAATATCCTGTGGACGTCAAACTTCGCAGAACTACCGATGCGACTTCATTGGTAGAAGAGTGTATGTTGATTGCCAATCAAACAGTTGCCTCGCACGTAAGGATACTATCTCAGGCATTACGTCTGCCTCAAACTCTACCATTCCTTTATCGTGTGCACGACGAACCCGATCCAAAAATTTTGGCTGAAACACTTGAATTTATTGGCTCTTTTGGTCCAAAACTTAAAACTAAAAAGCCAAGCTCAAACGATATTAACAAACTGATACATGACGTAGAACAATTACCTGAAAAATCTGTTGTCCATCAAATTTTAATCAGATCGATGGCAAAAGCCATTTATTCAGATTTTAATAACGGACACTATGGTTTAGGGTTTGATGAATATGCTCATTTCACTTCCCCTATAAGACGTTATCCGGATTTAATTGTTCATAGACTTCTCAAAGAATATAACAAAGCAATTCCAGATATATCAAGATTAAAATTTATATCCAAACTTCTAAAAGAAGTAGGTGGTAATTGCACCAATCGCGAACGCCTCGCTATGGAAGCAGAACGTGCATCCAACAAACTTGCTGGTGCGATGATTGCAGAAAATAAAATTGGTGAAGAATTCTTTGGAACTATTACCGGTGTTACTAATTTTGGACTCTTTGTTACTATAGAAGGACTTTACGTCGAAGGTTTGCTTCATATCAAAGATATTTGGGACGATTATTATATCTACGACGAAGCAAAATATAGAATCATAGGAAAACGTAAAAAGAAAATATTCGGATTAGGAATGAAAATCAGAGTAAAAATCATTAAAGTAAATATTGATAAGAGAAATATTGATTTAGCTTTTGTTGAAGCTTAAAGTTGAATTCAAAATACAAAAGTGGCTGTATCAATCATTTGACACAGCCACTTATTAATATAATATAAAATTAAATTAAGCCGGCTTTATGTTTTTCAGTCAATTTTTCTAACATTTCTTTTGTCATAGAATGACTATCAAAAGAAGGCTTCCAACCCCATTCCTTGCGAGCACATGAATCATCAATTGAATAAACCCAAGAATCGGCAATGGCTTGGCGGAAATCAGGCTTGTAAGTAATTTCAAATTCAGGAATATATTTACGTATTTCATCAGCCAATTGTGCAGGAGTGAAACTCATAGCAGCAACGTTGAAATCGCTATGATGCACAAGTTTGTCGAAATCTGCTTCTGCCAAATCCATTGTTGCTTTAATACAATCCGCCATATACATCATCGGAAGCATTGTATCTTCTTTTAAGAAGCACTCATATCGTTTGTTTTTGACAGCATCATAGAATATTTCTACAGCATAGTCAGTAGTGCCGCCGCCTGGAAGAGTTTCATGCGAAATAATACCAGGATAACGCAAACCACGGCAATCTAAGCCATATTTTTGAACATAATAATCGCAAAGTCTTTCGCCTGCTACTTTAGTAACTCCATACATAGAAGTAGGTTTTAGCACGCTATCTTGAGGCACCATTTCTTTTGGAACGCCTTGCCCCCATACTGCCATAGAGCTAGGAATAATAATTCTATTTAAGTTATATTTGACACCCAAATCGAGCACATTAATAGAGCCGTTCATATTCACATTCCAGCAAAGAGCAGGATCTTTTTAGCCTACACCCGAAAGAATAGCAGCTAAATGGAAAACAGTATCGATGTCATATTTAATA
>JAUQWR010000796.1 GCA_030835065.1 Candidatus Kapaibacterium sp. | reverse complement strand
TCAACATTTCGTAAAAGAAACCTGTCTTCCAGCTTCTATCCAGACAAATATCGACTACATGTGTTTCGATCATCCAAATAACTGAAATACCGCGCAGTACGTCTATGAATTTGTACCTTGCTCCTTTTTTTTCGGTAATATTTTCTGCCATACACTTCCCTAATAAACATAACAAAGAATGCAAAAATACAATTTTTATTAACACTGAAAAAATGAATAATTACTTAAATTTATTATTTTAAGCTAATTAGCTAAAAAAATCATAATTTTATCTCTATTTATTCGTTAGCATAATTGATGTATTTTTAAAAAATGTTCAATATTAGCCAATAAATATTTTGGATTATAATTGAAAATATGAGAATATAAACTCTAAAGCCAAACAAATAAAGCACTTGAGATAGAGAACCTTGTTTATTGATATGTCGATGGCACGTTCATTGCTCTAATTAATTGAAATTTGTAAATTATATTTTGTTGATAAATATGAAAGCAAAAATAATAATATTTTTAATTGTTGCATTCCTGATAATTGGCTCAAGCTCTATCTTAGCACAATCTTTGAGATTTGAGCGGACTGATGTCGATAAATCAAGAAACAGTTTTGTCACTGCAACTTATATTTTCGGTGTCGATATTTATGCAGATAGTCTGAGAAATTGCAGCAACGTTGCTTTCGAACTAAAATATGATCAAACAAAATTTGTAAGATTTTCTGAATGGAAAAGAGGGCGTTTTGGTTCAAAAAGCGAAGCATTTGTCCTTCCAATTTCTGTAGATGACGGAACCGGTAGAATTGTTGTTAGCTCGGGCTCGGGCAATCCTCCTGATACTTTGTCTCCAGACAATCCTTTGGTAATCCATCTTGAATTTGCTGTTATTCCAACTGCAATTCACGATTCGTATATTACTTTTGATATAATCGAACCTCGTGCTACAGTATATGAAGATTCTATTCCAAAAATTATTAAAATGAAAGCACAAACTATTTCTTATAAAATACATTCTTATATTGACGTTTGGCCCGGCGATGCTGATAATAGCGGTGCTGTAGATCATTTGGACTTTGCTACTGTTTCTTATTATTTAGGTATGGGACCTAAATCAAAATCTACCAGATGCTTTAAACGCGACCCGGCAAGCACTTTATGGTCGGCTCAAGCTGTAATTGCTTGGGATTCTGCTGCGGCTACTTATGCTGATTGTGATGGCAATGGCGAAGTAAACATGGCTGATAACCTTGTAGTGACTTATAATTATGATAAAAAACGTACGAGTGGAATAATAAATCAAGAGTTTATTGATAAATCTCATTTTGATAATAAACCAATTATATCAAGTAATTCAATTAAAATACCGATCAAAGTCAATTCATCTACTCCATTTATTGGTGTCTGCGGAAAGATTGACTTGAACCAGCTGAATGGTTTTAAGATTATTGGTATGGAAAAATCAGATTTGTTTAGTAATGACAATTATTTTGATTATACTATTAATAATGATTTTATTGAATTTTTCAGTTCCGATTTATCAAAAATTTCAGCAAATAAGGGTACAATAGCCTATCTGCTGATTGAACCAATTGATGGAAATACAATTACTCCATCAATAAATACAGGGAATATGAAAGGTATAACTGACTATGGATACATTTTTGATTTAAGTTTTTTCACGTCGATTGAAGATCCAAATGGTCCAATTAGCCAAGAAAAATTTATACAAACTGATAAATATATTCAATATGAATCAGCTAATCAAATTTTTTCTTATATGGTATATGATATGAATTCAAGGCAATTAATTAATGAAAATGTGAGTGGCAATGCACTAAAATTTGATACTCAAATGTTGAATAGCGGATCTTTTGTAATGCTCATTAATACCGAAAAAGGTATTATCTCACGTAAATTCCTCATTTTGAAATAAACAATGAATTAAATATAGTCTAGTTGAGTGGGCATCCAAAAGATGCTCACTTTTTTATTTGCAATTTCTACAAGTTCATCATTATTATCAGCACTTTCGCACCATTGAATTATATTAGATGCTTATCAAGGATTAATTTTGAATCGTAATTAATCACTTAATTTTAAAGGAATATTAAAATGAAAAAAATTATGATTCAAACAATTGCATTTTTATTTGCATTAAATTTATTTTCACAAACTGAAAATCAAGGATTCGAAAATTACAATATGTCGAACCAAAGATGGAATTTAGGTTTGAGCATGAAAGGATCGAGCATTGATTCAAAAGCAGCTGCTTGGTTGGGTGTAAATGCTTCGTACAAAATATCTGACAAGATTGAACTTGGACTCAAAGCAGAAGGATTGAGTTATGATAGAAAATTGAATG
>JAUQWR010000795.1 GCA_030835065.1 Candidatus Kapaibacterium sp. | reverse complement strand
GTTGCTTCCCAACCAATTACTAAGTTAGAAATTGAACCAGTACCATTAAAGTCTGCCAAAACTCTTCTTCTCACGTCAGTAGCAACGTTAAAGTTGTTTTCTAAAGAAGGATTTGTTTGTTGACGTATGTCTAATTGGTACCAAGTTGGAGCAGTTGAGAATGTAACATTTGTATTGGCATTATTGAAAGTATAAGCAGTAGAGTTAGACATATTATTCCATCTCATCTTACCACGAACTTCCACATTGCCAGTATAGTTAACTGCAGCAGTACCACTTGTATTCAACATAGATAATATATAATCATTAGCTCCAGGAGCCATTTCCAATTCGCGTGTAGTGGCGAAATTATTACAAATTGCAAGATTTCCGCCAGCAGTTTTATCAGCTGTACCTGCTAATGATAAGTTACCATAAGAAGCAAAGTTAACTGGATCTGTAGCTAAGATTGTTTGAGCACCACCAGTATAATTGAAGTTAGAAGTACAACCGAATGTAAAGATACCATTAGTTCTTGTGATATCGCCAGCTAAGTTGACAGTGCTACCATCTGGAATGGAAAATCCACCACTAGTATTTGTAAAGTTGTTAAGAGACCAAACACCAGCACCAACTGTAACTGAACCACCTGCACCACCAGAATTGTTAGTGAAAGTAGTTGTATTGGATAATGTACCAGCACCACCGGTAAATGTACCATTGTTAGTAATATTTGCTGTAGAAGCAAAATCACCTGAGTTCAATGTCATTGTACCGTTGTTAGTGATAACTGCAGAAGCTGTAAAGTCGCCAGTTCCATAATTAAAGGTACCATCATTGACGATAGCAGCATCAGCAGTACTAGCAGCAGAACCTAGATTGATTGTTCCGGCGTTTGTGAAAGTACCACTTGTATTAGTTAATGCAAAGCCATTAGTAACAACAACTGTTGTACCTATTGATATACTTTTAGCTCCGGCACCAGATAAATTCAAATCATAATAGCCACCGCCATTAGTTCCATTTTCTCCAGCTATTGTTTGAGCGCTTGCACCGTTATAGAATACTGTATTTGTACCATATTCGCGGTCACCACCAGTTGGAGTATAAGTGCCAGATACATAAACATTTCCTAAGAAATTTTTTGTACCTGCTCCTTCAGTACCCAAATTTGTATAATAAACTCCGCCTTGGATATTCATTGGACTACTACAAATCCAGATAACAGTACCCGGAATTGGAGTTGATTGATTATTACCCAATTGAGCAGTACCATTGAATTGTCCGCCAGTTGATTTCATTCTAATCGTACCACTAGTACCAACTGTATAAGTACCGCCAGTATTATTAGTGAAGTTTTGAGCATTAAGCTCACTTGCAATTACGAGCATCATAGCTAGTAATGACACTCCGTAAAAAAGTTTTTTCATAAATGTCTCCAATATTTAAAATTTGCCCTATTATTTTCTTTACAAAATTAACGCTTTAATCATGCCTAAATTTTAAGTATAAACACTTAATTTCTTGAATAACAAAAAATAAGCCATTTATTTTTGTTTTTTCAAATTTTAAAAGTTATTATTATTTTTTTTGTCATTATTCAGTTCCAATATCTATTGTACCATCATTTATTATGTTTGCATCATTTATTACACTACCTTTTACAATTAATGAAACAGGTAATATACTTGTATTGTGAAGTGTTGAAGCACCAGTAACTGTCAGATTTCCTCTTATGTACATCAAACTATTACATAATTTTATTCCAGGATTTGTTACTATTGAATTACCTAAACCAAGAGTGTTAAGTGAATTAGGTATATCACTTATTGTTTGATTAGTACCACTAAATTCAATAATACTTGCAATATCAACTCCAGAATAATCTGTATAATTATTGAACGACGTATTAAGTGTATTTGTCGAACCAATACTTAATTTTGCTCCAGATCCAATAACAGCAATTCTATTCGGTAATGAATTGTTTGCATTTAGTGTAAACCCAGCCAAGTTAAGTGTTCCATTTAATATTTCAACTTTTTCACTTATATCAATATTTTTAGCCGAGCTTACTATTGCGCTACTATTTATCGTCAAGCCTCTAACTTGAGAAGGTATACCTAATCCTGTTGTTTGATTTATTGTGCCCGTATAAGCATAATAAGCATTATTGGAGAAATTCCTGGTTAATGAAGAACGTATATTACCAATGTTATTACCTAATGTGCTAATACCATCTGCAGATCCTATTCTGAGAGTTGAATAATCAGACATAGTAAAATAGAGTGAATTAACAGTGAATTCTTTAGTATCCAATGTACCAGAATAATTTGTATTACCTAAGTCAATTCCTGAAACCAAAGCTGTATTAGCATCGAGAGATACGACATGGTTTCCTACACCATTAATACCACCACCAATAACTACTGAATCTTCGGCAGTATTTGGAAATTCCCCGGTACCAAAAATTGCACCGCTATGGTTTTCATTAAATGTCCAAGTTTCCTGACTTGACCAAAGCCCCGATTGGCGTGAGAAGAAAATTCGTTTAAATGCCTGATCATTTCCAATAGTCCAATCACCTAAAAACTCTGTTGCAGCAATGTTAGAATTTGTTTCAAAATAATTAGAAGCTGCAACAAATGTAGGTATAGGCCTAGATTTGTTCCAAGCACCTCCAAGTCCTTCTTTTACCGGACGCCAACGACCTAGATTATTGAATGAATTTTCGTCACCTTGAATATCTGAATCAAGGTAATTAAATCTCCAAGTACCGGCAATTGTAGTAGAGACAGAATCTATCGCCCAATATCTTTTTATATAATTTGCATTTGGGCTACCCGATAATCTTGCATGGCCACCAGGAAATCCTCCCCTATCGCCAGGAGATACTCTAATACCAATACTACCTGCACTACCACTTGCTGAACCAGTAAATACTGCAGGCGAGTAGTTGAAAACTGAATTTTCAAATGAGCCTATCGGGAATGTATAGCTATTGCTATTAGTTATTCTCCAGATCAAAGATCCACTAGTTCGGGAAGTTTGAATTGCTCTATTAGCTGAATAAGATACTATTGAACCAGGAGAGCTATTTTCAATTTTTAAATTAGTAGAATCTCCGAGTATAACTCGAGAATCACCTGAAAATATCAATTGATTATTTATATATACATGAGCCAAACTCTTATTTTTCGCATTTTCTTGTTTTAATGTTACTGTGCCTGCAGAAATTGTCATATCATTAAATCTGATACCACGTCCATTCTTTAAAACAATATTTTTGTTTGAAGCACTTGCAAAAGTAACATTAGAACTTAATGGTTCAAATAGACCATCATTGGTAACTGAATCAAGAACCATATTTCCATTTATTACTAAAGCTCTATTTCCTGAGTTAAAAATTCCTTGCCTGATAAATACTGAATCATTGACAGCAATTGCATTAGAACCAACAAAATTTGAAATGAATACTGTATTATTTAGTGGAGTATTATTATCAACAATGATTGACCTTACAAGATCAGGTACTCCTAATCCAGTATTTTGCGAACCACTATTACTATTAAATAAGTATCTCGAAATTCCATAGGTTCTAGATTCAGTTTGAATAGCACCACGGCTACCTTCTAAAGCAGCTGTTATCCCATTAAGATGGTGAAGACCCAAAGTGCAATCATCTCCTAATACAAATGATTTGCCTCTGATATATGTAAGATTACCTTCAATTTGTAATGTACCAGGCACACCATTAAACTTTTCAACAATTACTGACCTGATTTCGGGATTAACTCCATTTGGTAATACTACACGCTTGCCATTGCCAATACGCACAATATCAGTATTTAGATTTGGGAACCTAGTTGGTTGATTAGCAACATCATAGCTTGTGAGAGACCATGTAGCAAGATCATTCCAATTACCCGAATTAAAGCTATAAAATGTAACACCAGCAGGCTCGCCAACGACAAAATCGCCAAATTGATCATTATTAATTGATTTTACGCTTGTATCTGTAATAGCAAAAGTCTGTGGTGTAATCCAAGCTCCGGCATTTGGCCATTCAGGCGAATATCTTCTATGCTCAAAGAATAGAACAGTAGGGCTATTCACTAAGTCGCCAGGATTTTTAAAGCTTGTAGTAATTGAATACTTTCTATTTGTGCCTAAAGCAAAACCAGAAGATTTAATATTCCAATATCTTTGAATATTATTGCTTGTGTTCAATCCGGAATTATTTATATCCGGATGATTAATGTTATAAGCATATACACCCAAAAGACCAGCAGTATTATCGGTATTAAAGGTTTCAATAGTTACTGGCCTGTAAGAGTCAATAGAATCAGCACCAACAGGATAATCAATAGATTGAGCTCCTGAATTAATCCAACGCCAGAATCTACCGTTTATATGACCTTTACCATTTCTCAAAACTTGGTTTGTAGAGCCTGCTTCAGGACTTAATTCAACATAATTATTTGTAGAATTAAGTTTAATATATGAATTATTTGTTGTAGCAAATTCTAATGAATTTCTAATAATAAGATTTGTATTACCTGTATTTGATAAGCTTACAATACCGTTACTTTTATCTAATCTTAGATTATATGTTTCTATACCGGGAGCATCCTGATTAAATATTGTCTGATTAGCAGAGCCTGAAAGAATTAGTTGCCAAGGATTCGTTGTTGAAGCACCTGGTGCTCCATTAAACAATCCCCAGTTTGTCAGATTTCCTTGCAGATTAAGTGTATTTCCATTTAACTCAAATGTATGATTATTGTCGATAACAAAATCATTCTTTATATTAAAATTGCTTTCATTTAATATTGTACTTACATTATTCGAAGGATTATTCACTAAATGAACATTCCACAATGGCAAAGTACCAGCAAGTTTAATTATTGTTGGATTTGGAGTAAGTAAGGTATCACCAAGCTGAATTGTACCGTTAGTCATTCCAGCTCCAT
>JAUQWR010000072.1 GCA_030835065.1 Candidatus Kapaibacterium sp. | reverse complement strand
CTCAGGTGCTAATACCAAATAAGTTGCACCAAAAATAGTATCGGGGCGAGTAGTAAAGACTCTGATTTTTTCATTATAACCTTTAACTTGGAAATCAATTTCAGCACCTTCGCTTCTGCCAATCCAATTTTTTTGCATTTCTTTTGTAGAATGGGGCCAATCCACTAAATCTAAATCATCGAGAAGCCTACCGGCATACTCAGTGATTTTGAGCATCCATTGACGCATTGGTTTGCGCTCTACTGTATAGCCCTTTTCGCGCCATTCATCTACTTCCTCATTGGCAAGTACAGTACCTAATTCAGCACACCAATTTACAGGAATCATCGCAATATATGCTAATCTATGTTCATCTTTATAATCTTCAATTTCCTTTTCATCTTTTAATTCAGATGGAATTGGAAGCTCGTTAATATGTCTTGCTCTTTGTTGTTCTCTATCGTACCATGAATTATAGATAAGGAGAAACATCCATTGAGTCCATTTATAGTAATCGGGCGAAGTAGTATTAATACATCTCGACCAATCATATCCTAAACCTAGGATACTAAGCTGGCGAATAAAATTCTTAATATTTGTTTCTGTTGCTATATTTGGATGAATTCCAGTAGACATCGAGTATCTCTCGGTTGGAAGCCCAAAAGCATCAAAACCCATTGGATGAAGGACATTATATCCGTTCATCTTTTTGTAACGTGCTATAATATCAGTCGCTGTATATCCTTCGGGATGCCCAATATGCAATCCTGCACCGCTTGGATATGGAAACATATCTAATATGAAATACTTAGGCTTATCGAAATTATCTTCGACTTTATAAACTTGATTTTCTTCCCAATATTTTTGCCACTTCGGTTCAATTTCTTTAAATGGATATTGTGCCATAAACTTAAATCTTTGAAAAATTACAAAATTAATTGACTTCAAAGATACGAAAAAAATCGGATATTTTTGAGTCTTAAACTCATTTCATTTTATTCAAAATTTCCTTTTTTTAATATTAATTTTTTTAATAATTTGAATTGCTAATCTTCACTTTTTTAAAACTGTATAGGGACTACTATGAAACCTAGATCTTTATTCGCATTAATGCTTTCTGCATTATTGTTATTTATTTCCGTTTCATCTGCTCAGGAATTAAACTTTAAATCTCTGAATGAATCGGTACCTTTCGATAAATCTATCGTAAGAGGCAAACTCGACAATGGACTTACTTATTTTATCAAAAAGAACAAAAAACCTGAAAACCGCGCTGAACTCAGATTAGTAGTTCGTGCCGGCTCTGTCAACGAAGACGATAATCAAAAAGGTTTGGCACATTTATGCGAACACATGGCTTTTAATGGTACTAAAAGTTTCCCTAAAGATAGTTTGGTCAATTTAATCGAAAACATGGGTATGCGTTTTGGTCCAGATCTTAATGCTTATACAAGTTTTGATGAAACTGTCTATATGCTTCAAGTTCCTACCGACGAAAAACAAAAATTTCAAAATGGCATGCAAATTCTTGAAGAATGGGCTCATTTAGTGAAATACGAAGATACTGAAATCGATAAAGAAAGAGGCGTTGTTATCGAAGAATGGCGCTTAGGAAAAGGTGCTGAAGATAGAGTTTGGAACAAACAATTACCTGTACTTTTCCATAACTCCAAATATGCCGATAGAAATGTTATCGGCGATACCATGGTTTTGAGATATGCTAGCTTCGAAACTGTTAAAAAATTCTACAAAGATTGGTACCGTCCAGACCTTATGTCTGTGATTGTTGTTGGTGATATTGATATCGCTGAAGTTGAGAATATGATTAAATCTCATTTCTCCAATCTCAAACCATTGGCTAATCCTCGCCCAAGAGAAGAATATAAAATTCCTTCGCACAAAGATATTTTGATTTCGCTCGAAACTGATCCTGAATTGTCTTATCCTGAGATTTCTTTATATTTCAAATATGATTCACGCGAGCAAGGCAGCTACGACGATTTTAGAAAAAACAGAGTTGAATCATTAATTGGAAATATGATTTCTCAAAGATTAAAAGAATATACAACAAAACCTAATCCTCCATTCTTATTTGCTTACTCTTCTTTAGGTTCATTTATTGGCGGTATTTATTCCAGTACTTTTTATTGCTATCCAAATCCAGCTGCATTAATGAATAGCTACGAAACATTAGTCAAAGAAGCTTTTAGAGCCAAGCAAAATGGGTTTAGCCAGTCTGAATTGGATAGAGCTAAAATTGAAAGTATCCGCTTTATCGAAAAGGCAGCTAAAGAAAAAGATAAAACTGAATCTAAAGATTATGCATCAGAATTAGTTCGACACATAACAGACAAAGAATCTGTTCCTGGAATTGATAATGAAGTAATTCTTTTCAAACAATTCTTTAATGAAATTCATTTAAAAGAAGTGAATGAATATGTTCAAAATATTATTAAACCAGAAAATTTAGTAATATTAGTTTCTGCTCCTGCAAATCAAAACAAAATTCCAAACAAAGATGAATTTTTATCAAAATTCAATGATATTGCTAAATCAAATCTCGAAGCCTACAAAGATAATGTTTCTGACAAACCATTGTTTTCAAAAAATGTAAATCCTGGTAAAATTGTTAAAGAAGAAAAAATCAAAGAATTAGACATGACTAAGTGGACACTTAGCAACAATATAAATATTTATCTAAAAAAGACTGATTTCAAAAATGATGAAATTTCAATTCGTGGATTTAGCCGCGGTGGTACTTCATTAGTAAGCGATGATGACTATTACTCTGCATTTTTGGCTGCTTCTATCGAAAATGAAGCCGGACTTGGAGATTTCGACAATAATATGCTCGACAAAAAA
>JAUQWR010000794.1 GCA_030835065.1 Candidatus Kapaibacterium sp. | reverse complement strand
TCTTCGCTACGCTCGATGGCAGTACCAATTGCATTTGCAGCAATAGAAAGAATAGAAATTTCTTTAGCATTCCAAATTCTCTCACTCTTAGTCGAATCAAATCCAATGAATCCCCAAAGACTATCTTTGACAACTATTGGGATAATCAAAAGAGATTTTATTTCATGTGCTATAAGCATGGTTATTTCATCAACCGGAAAATCTTTAATTGAAGCTCCGTAGGCTTGTTTTTTTGATATTGCTCTATGCAAAGTAGGGAGTTCGTTTTCTAAATCCAGATTTTTTAATTCGGGAGAATTAATTTGAGGAGTTACTCCGTGCTTGCACCACTCGAATATTTCATTATAAATAGATTTATCAGAATTAGAAGATTTTTCGAAAATGTAAACTCTATCAACTTCAGCAACATGCCCCAAAATCGACAATATTCTGTTCATCATTGGTTTATAATTAACATTTTCGAGTAAAGTAGTAGAAATTTCAGCAATACCTTTAAATACCTTTTCTTCTTTTTCTAATTCTTTTGTAATTCTGTTTTGCTCAGTAATATCGCGGCTAATACCAACAATACCTAAAATTTCAGAGTTTTCGCCATAATAAGGCGTTTTCAATCCATCGAACAAAATTGATTTGCCATCAGGATATTTAAGCCATTCTTCTTGCCTGAATGAAGATCCAGACTGCATTACCATATTATCTTGCAGGGCAAAAAGCTCGGCAGTATTTGTATCAAAAATATCTTGATCGCGCTTATAAATAATATCAGATTCTTTTTTGCCGGTAAATTGCTCAAAAGCATTATTGCATGTAAGGTATTCGAAATTTTGATTCTTAATAAAAATAAGATCAGGTACCGAATTAATCAATGAGCGTAGCAAAGCTCTTTCTTTTTGCAAAGTAATCTGAGCCAATTTGTTTTCAGTTACATCGCGAATAATGCCTTCGATATGTGTATCTCCGGTTTCACTATCATAATTCAGATAGCAATTTGCTTCGGCATAAACAGTACTTGAATCTTTTTTGATAAGAGTAAGAGGGAAATTTATTACTTTGCCATCATGTTTTAATTTTTCTATTAATTGATTTGCAATCAAAGGAGAATTGACAAATGTATCGAAGAAATTAACTCCGATAAGCTCTTCACTTGTTTCGAAGCCAAATAATTTTGCACCAGAAGGGCTAATAAGAGAAATTCTGCCACCCAGACTAATTCTAAAAAATACGTCAATAATATTTTCAAATATATTTCTATATTGTTTTTCGCTTTGAATTAATTCTTTCTGAATAATTTTACGTTCAATAATTTCTTGTTCGAGATCATGATTAGTCTTTATCAACTCGGCAGTACGCTCTTCCACCAATGCCGCTAAAGAATCCCTGTGGTTTGCAATTTGCTGTTGCATTTCTTTTAGCTCAGTCACATCTCTTACGATACCAACAAGGTTTCTATGATCATTATTTTGAAAAGAAGCTTTTTTGACAGATATTACATGTTTTTCGCCACTTTTCGATATATATTCGAGCTCTCTTAAATAGTTTGAGTCCGATTGAAGTACTTCCCGGTCATGTTTGAAGTAATCTTGAGCCGAATCGACATCGAAAAAGTCCGAATCAGTCTTATTTATTAATTCATCGTAGGAATGACCAATAAATTTGCAATAAGCTTCATTAAGCAGCACCCATCTATGGTTTTCATCTTTGACAAAAAGAGGATCGGGCAAAGCATTGATAATATTCTGCAAAAATTCTTTATTATTTCGAAGCTGTATTTCTGCATTTTTCCGCTTAGAAATATCAATTAATGAAGAATGAAGAAATACCTTTCGATTCAAGGAGTCATCATAGGCAATGCTTTCGAGCTGAGCGTGGAAAGTAGATCCATCGCTACGAACAATCAAAAGCTCTGTACTACTTTTAAGCCTGTTATTAATTACTTTATTTATATGATTATCGAAAGATTCGTGATATTCATCGGGCAAAAAATCTTTAAATTGGCGGAATGATATGTTTGAATTTGTTTCATTAAGCATGGATAGGAATGGAGAATTGGCTTCGAGAATTTGTCCTTCTTTGTTTAAAGTAAGAAAGCCGGTTGGCGAAAAATTATATAGCCTACTATACTTATCTAATAAAATTTCTAACTCATTACGAGTACGAAGCAATTCTTGATATTGCAATTCAGACTCGTATTGAGAAACTTGCAGCTCGTAGAGCAGATCTTCAGCACTGCTACTATTCGAAGGAACTTCTTCCGAGATTTTTATATGCTCTTCGGCTAATTCTCTAAATTCTTCCATACTTATATTTTTATCAATTCCTAAATTCATCACCAATCTGTCCACGCTAATTTACAAGATTATTCATAATCTTAAAATTTATTTTTTTTAAATCTTTGCAATTTCCATAAATTGCATTAAATATTTATTGCTATTAGCTTACAAAAATAGTAATTAATATTGTTTAATAAAAATAAATAGCTATAAATTTATTAAAATATTTTTTGATATTTATGCAAGATTCTTTACTAAGTAAAAAAATTAGAATACTAATCATCGAAGACGATGACAGCCAGTCAATTTTAATTTACGAAGTGCTTACAAAATCTGGATTTGAATGTATAATTGCCGAAAATGCTGCTCGAGCAATTGAAATATATTCAGCTGCATCAGATTATCTTATTTTATTGGATTATCATTTGCCTGACTTGAATGGATTCGAACTGCTCGAAAAGCTGATTAGCATCAATTCTACAACTAATTTTATTATTATGACTGCTTTCGGCAACGAAAAAATTGCAGTTGAAATGATGAAAAAAGGTGCTCGTGATTACATTGTGAAAGATAACAATTTTATTGGTCTTTTGCCTAATGTGATTAATCGTGTAGTCGAAAATATTTATAATGAAAAAGCATTAATTGAATCCCAGAATCAATTGAAAGATGCTGAGAAGAGATATCAAGAGCTCTTTGATCAAAGCACAGAAGCTATTTATTATTCCTCCGCCGAAGGAAAAATTATTGATTGCAACAAAGCTATGCTTGAGTTATTCGGATATGAATATGATGAAATAAAAGGGATTAGCTCAATTATTCTATATAAAAATCAATCCGATAGAGATTTATTTAGAAAGGAATGCGATAGCAAAGGTTATTTCAAAGATTTTGAAGTTGATCTTTTGCACAAAAGTGGAAAGGTATTGAATTGTATTCTAAATTCTTATGCACGAAAAGATTCCGAAGGGAAAGTTATTGGCTATCAAGGGTTAATATTGGATATCTCAAAGATTAGAGAAGTTGAAAAAAGTTTGTTCGAAAGCGAAAAAAAATATAGAAGTCTATTCGAACATGTGCCTGTTGGGATTTATAGAACAGATTGCGAAGGAAAAATTATTGATGCCAATCCTGCAATTCTTAAAATTATGGGTGTAAGCTCGATTGATGAATTAAAGAAATACCGAACTGAAGATTTTTATACAGACGAACATGCTAG
The DNA here is from genome assembly GCA_030835065.1 of Candidatus Kapaibacterium sp. Classification (GTDB taxonomy): domain Bacteria; phylum Bacteroidota; class Ignavibacteria; order Kapaibacteriales; family UBA2268; genus JAUQWR01. Next base: position 3,316 of record JAUQWR010000794.1, on the reverse strand, counting down.
AGAGCGCTGGTATGAGTTGATGAGCAAAAATGCAATTGTCTCTGACTTCGAATCTAAAATGAGAAGAGCTGATGGCGAAGAAATATGGGTGCTCGATAGTTCGCGTATGCTCGAAGAAGATGGGCAAGTTTATTTTGAAGGTGTTATTGTCGATTTGTCTGAAAATAAACGTATTCAAGATAAAAATGAAAAGCTAATCGAGGAACTCAAAGAATCTAAAAGGCAAGTAGAAGAATTGAATGATGAAATCCTTGAATTGAATTATGATTTGATTGCTAATGCCGAAGAACTTAAAAAAACTAATGCAAGCAAAGATAAGTTGTTTTCAATTATTTCGCATGATTTGAAAAACCCTTTAAGTGGGTTTGTGGGGCTTACCGATATTTTAAGCAAAGAAATTGAGCAACTTGGCAAAGAAGAAATTAAGCAAATGGCTGAGGCTATGAATATTTCTTCCAGACAAATCTATGAATTACTAATTAATCTGCTGGAGTGGTCGAGATTGCAAGGTGGTAATCTTAGCATTCAGAATACTAAAATAAATTTGAAGCAGACTATTAATTACTCTATTAAATTGTTTACTGATGTCACTATCAACAAAGGTTTAGAGATTATTTGTAATGTTAATGATGATTTGTATGTAGATGCAGACAAACATTCTTTGAATTCGGTACTTAGGAATTTAATTTCGAATGCTATTAAATTTTCATATCCTAATAATCTGATAGAAATTAATGCTCTTAAGTTCGATAATAGAATAGAAATTTCTATAAAAGATTTTGGTAAAGGAATTAAAGAAGAAGATAAACCCAAATTATTCAAACTCGAAAGCTCATTTTCTACACTTGGCACATTAAATGAAAAAGGTACTGGATTAGGATTGGTACTTGCTAAAGAATTAGTCGAAAAGATGAATGGTAGTTTGATACTTGATTCTGAAGAGTCAAAAGGCACTAATGCAAGAGTATTATTACAAGAATTTCTTGATTAATGCCTAATATATAATAAATAGTTTTTATAATTGTTGAAGCATTTTCTTAGCTTTGGGGATATATTCGCTGCCGGGATATTTCTCAATCAAAGTTTGATATGCTGTTTTTGCTTCACTGATATTGCCGGTTTTAACAAAACATTCAGCCATTTTTGATTGTGCATCGTCTCTCTTGTCGGAGCTACCTGCTTTTATTACTTTTGCAAAGTAATCTATAGCTTTTCTAAAATCTTTCAAATTAAAATAGCTTTCGCCTATCCAGAAATGGCAATCGATAATAACGATTTTATCCTTGGTGCTGTTCAAAATTTCATTCATTTTTAGTATTGTATTATTGAAATCTTTTTTAGCAAATAAATTTAGTGCTTCGCTCATCTCTGGTTTAATATTTTCTTGTTTTATAGGTTCAGATTTTGGCTCAGTTTTTACGATTGTGCTTGCAGGAGCAATTTTATAATTTGGTTTTGCTTCAGACTCTTTCCATTTTGCAATAGGTTTGGGAGCCGTTTTTTTTGCTGCTGGCTTCTTAGGGCTTTCCTTTTTCTTTATTGCCAGTTCCTTCGACTTTTCTTCTGGCATTACTACAAATTCTTCGTCACTTGTGTTTGATTCATCTGATTGATTCAATTCTTCTTCCGGACCCGAAACTGCTTGTTTGCGAATCATTTTATTATCTTTTATAAGTGCACTTTTAATTTCTTCGAGAGTATATTTAATTTCAATTACATCATTTTGCAAAGTATTGACTTTGTTTTTGATTTCTACTTGTTCCATGCTTAGATTCTGAAGCTGGCTTTTAAGGCTTGGCAGACTTGATTCTTGTTCGGGTTTTGAATCATTATTTGATTTGGAGGCAAGAACCTTTTTTTCAAATTCCTGAATATCAGTCAAAGTATTTTGATTATCGTTTTTTGAATCCATTTTTTTTGCAATTTTTTTAGTTTTGTCTGAATTACGAACGGATCTGGGAACTCCGCAGGAAACAATCAAAACGCATAAAAGGCTCATTATTAGCCATCTGCTCAATAATCTGCAACCATTTTTCATATCATCTATTCCCGAAATTTATATTATCCATAATTATCAAATATTTACATATAACTGTTAAATATTTAATAAATAAAATACAAAGTTTATGCCAGCCGAAATTTGCTTTAGCATGCAAAATTTTTTATATTAAATTTTTGCAATCAATGAAATTGAGAAAATGAAGATTCTTTTGATAAATTGGCAGGATATAAAGACACCTCAGGGAGGCGGAGCAGAAGTGCATGCTCATGAAATTTTTAAGCGAATTGCTGCAATGGGGCATGAAGTTGTTCAGTTTTCATGTAAATTTGATGATAATATACCCGAAGAAGAAATAATTGATGGTATCAAGATTATTCGAAAAGGCTCGCGTAATACTTTTAATTTCATTGTTAGGAAAATGTATAAAAAAAGATTTTCTAAAGAAAATTTTGATATTATAATTGATGATATTAATAAAATTCCTTTTTATAGTCCTTGCTGGGTAAAGGAACCTTTGCTTGCAATTAGCCATCATTTTTTTGGTAAAAGTATATTTAGAGAAGCTGGTTTTATAGCCGGATCTTATGTTTATTTAAGTGAAAAAATTATTGATTGGGTCTATAAAAAGACGCCTTTTGCTGTGGTTTCTGAATCTACATTGAGCGAGTTTGTGCAAAGAGGATTTAATAGAAACAATTTCGCTATTGTGCCTAATGCAATAGACGAAAGCAGATTCTCTTATTCGATTGGAGAAAAAGAAGAACTACCTACTGTTTCGTATTTTGGAAGATTGAAGAAATATAAGTCTCCAGACCATCTTCTTTATGCTTTTGCTAAAGTAAAGAAGAGTGTGCCTAATGCTAAATTGCAAATTCTAGGCAGGGGTGATTTCAGGCCTTATATGGAAGAACTTGCCAAGAAATTGGGGATTGAAGATGATACTAAGTTTTTTGGATTTGTTAGCGAAGAAGATAAAGTAAAACTTCTTTCGCGTTCGCATGTTGTGGTGAATACTTCCATGAAAGAAGGTTGGGGAATTACTAATATCGAAGCAAATGCTTGCGGTACTCCTGTGATTTCGGCTAATGTGCCCGGATTGAGGGATTCTGTTAAACAAGGTGTTTCCGGTACTTTATATGAATATGCAAATATTGATGAATTGGCTAAACAAATTATTGAATTGTTGCAAAACCAAGATTATAGAATGAAACTATCAAATGGTGCAATTGAATGGGCGAAAAGTTTTAGTTGGGAGGACTCGACTAAATTAATGCTCGAAAAAATGGAAAAGACAATAAGAGAGAAATAGTACTT
>JAUQWR010000793.1 GCA_030835065.1 Candidatus Kapaibacterium sp. | reverse complement strand
TTTAACCCCATAAATATTGAAGTTTAGCTAAATTATTTATATTTTCAAACATTTCAAAGCTAAAAATAATTTTAGCATATTTTTTTTAACATTTTTGACACCAAAGAATTAAATTATTCGTTTCAATAAATCTATTGGAATACTTCGGAGAAAAAAATGATATTTGATTTTGAGATGCTTAAAAAGCACTATGCAAATTTTGCAGAGAGAGTAGATGCTGCAAAAAAGACATTGGGGCGCGAGCTTAGTCTTGCTGAGAAAATACTATATGCACATCTTTATGATGCCTCAGAAATAAAAGATTTCAAACGTGGCGCTGATTATGTTGATTTTCGTCCTGATAGAGTAGCTATGCAGGATGCAACTGCACAAATGGCTTTGCTTCAATTTATTCAAGCTGGCAGATCTCGTGTTGCTGTGCCATCTACTGTGCATTGCGACCATTTGATACAAGCTAAATTGGGTGCTAAAGAAGATTTGAATACTGCAAATGACGTCAACAAAGAGGTTTACGACTTTTTGTCGTCTGTTTCGAATAAATATGGAATTGGATTTTGGAAGCCCGGAGCCGGCATTATTCATCAAGTAATACTCGAAAACTATGCTTTCCCCGGTGGAATGATGATAGGCACTGACTCACACACTGTAAATGCTGGTGGGCTGGGTATGGTGGCTATCGGAGTTGGTGGTGCTGATGCTGTCGATGTTATGGTTGGTATGCCTTGGGAATTGAAGTTTCCTAAATTAATTGGCGTCAAATTGACCGGAAAAATGAATGGCTGGACTTCTGCTAAAGATGTTATTCTCAAAGTTGCAGGCATATTGACAGTAAAAGGTGGCACAGGCGCTATTGTCGAATATTTTGGCGAAGGTGCTAATTCAATTTCTTGCACAGGCAAAGGTACTATTTGCAATATGGGTGCCGAAATTGGTGCTACTACTTCTTTGTTTGGCTACGATAAAAAAATGTCGGATTATCTGCGTTCCACTTCTCGTAATGAAATTGCTGATTTAGCGGATTCTGTTGCTAATTACCTTACTGGCGACCCAGAAGTATATGCAAATCCTGAAAAATATTTCGATCAAATTATTGAAATTAATCTATCAGAATTAGAGCCTTACATTAATGGTCCATTTACTCCAGATTTGGCTAATCCTATTTCTGAATTTGCAAAAGCACTCAAGGATAATGATTGGCCCGCTACTTTGTCTGCAGGTTTGATTGGCTCTTGCACAAATTCTTCCTACGAAGATATATCCCGCTCTGCATCTATTGCCCGCCAAGCTGTAAACAAGAAATTGAAAGCAAAAGCTGAATTTTCGATTACTCCTGGCTCGGAAATGGTTAGATATACAATCGAGAGAGATGGATTGATCAAAGATTTTGAAGCAATTGGAGGTATTGTACTTGCTAATGCTTGTGGTCCTTGCATCGGGCAGTGGGAAAGAAAAGATGCAGACAAAAAAGAAAAGAATTCGATTGTAACTTCTTTTAATAGAAATTTTGCTAAACGTAACGACGGCAACCCTAATACTCATGCTTTTGTTGCTTCACCCGAAATTGTAACAGCTTTGGCTATTGCAGGAGATATGACTTTCAATCCTATGAAAGACAAATTAATCAACGAAGATGGCGTTGAAGTAATGCTGGATGAGCCAATCGGAGAAGAATTGCCAACAAAAGGCTTTGGTGTAGAAGATCCCGGTTATATAGCTCCTGCCGAAGATGGTTCAAAAATTACAAT
>JAUQWR010000792.1 GCA_030835065.1 Candidatus Kapaibacterium sp. | reverse complement strand
TCTCAAAAAATAATTATTAATTCCCCGACTTAAATTAATGATATTTTTACAATTTTCCGTGATTTTTTTTTATTTTTGAAACAAAATATTTTGGAGTTTTGGTATGACTGTAATTTTTTCGAAAAAATGTGAATTAGCTCTTCAGGCTGTACTTTTTTTATCAGCGCAAGCAGAAGGGTTGTGTTTCAGTGCTATTGAGATATCAGAGCAATTGAATATCCCAAAAGAATTTGTCTCCAAAATATTGCAAAGCCTTACTTCAAGTGGAATAGTAGCTTCAAAAAAAGGAAAAAGCGGAGGTTTTTTTCTATCGAAAAACCCAACTGATATAAGATTGATTGATATTGTCGAATCTATTGATGGATTGGAAGTTTTTCGGCGTTGTGTATTGGGATTTCCCGGTTGCTCAGTCGATGAACCCTGCCCACTTCATTATAAATGGGGTGTATTAAGAGAAGAAACTCTGAAAATGCTCAGTGACGAAACTCTTGCAGAATTAAAAGAACAGACTATTAATAAATTAAAAGATCTAAGAAAAGATTTCGCTCAACACGAACATAAACATTAAAAAAAATTCTTATAGATTTTGAAGCATTATCTTCAATTCGTGGTGGATTGTGGGTAATGCTTTTGCTTTTTACACTAAATATTAGATTGATTCTATATTGTCATTAAATTACCACCCACTTTCTACCACCATTTTTCTAATTTTCTATAATTTAAAACACTTAGTTTTGTTTTTAAATCTTAAAAGTTTTCAACAAACAATTAAAATATTTCTTAATATAAATCGAATTATGTATATTGCGTGTTGAAAAGTGGGGCAAAGTGGTAAATATCACCAAAAAGTCACACAGAACAAAAATAGGAAAAGAAATGGCTTTTTTCAAAGGACAAGAAACATATTCTATCGACAACAAAGGTAGGGTGAGCATTCCGGCAAAGATGCGAAAGAGCATATCGCCGGAAGCAAACGATACTTTTGCTATAACACGAGGTGTCGATAAATGCGTTGTTGCTTATCCTTTGGATGAATGGCGGAATTACGAAGAAAAATTTGAACAATTAAATCAATACGATCCAAAAAATAGATATTTCTTGAGAATGCTTTTGATGTGGAGCGAAGAAACAAACCTTGATGCACAACAAAGAATAAGTATTCCCAAAAAATTGTTAGAATTTGCAGGTATAGACACAAAAGTAGTAATAGTCGGGATGGTGGACCATATTGAGTTTTGGAATCCTGAGGAATTTGAGAAATACTTGCAAGGGCATGATGAATCGTATGAATCAGTTGCTGCAACAGTCATGACGATATAGCTATGGCAGGCAGCAAGAAAAAAAAGAAGCAGATTAAGAAAAGGCAGAAGCCGGATATGTCTGGCGCAGTCGAATATGATTATCATCTGCCTGTATTCTTGAAAGAGTGCATTGACAATTTAATTACAAAAAAATGTGGCATTTACGTTGATGGCACACTCGGAGGCGGAGGGCATGCAGCCGAAATCTTGTCGCGTTTAGATTCTGGGGGGATTCTATTGGCGTTCGACAAGGATATCAATGCTATTGAGCATTGTAAGATTAGATTCGAGGAAGAACTAAAAAAATCGCCATCGAAAATTGAGCTTAACAACGATTGTTACAATGGGGCATG
>JAUQWR010000791.1 GCA_030835065.1 Candidatus Kapaibacterium sp. | reverse complement strand
CTTCTTCTTCATCATCTTCGGTTTCTTGAGCAAAACTTGTTAATGACATTCCTAAGAAAAGAAATGCCATAATTGCTAATTTAAAGAGTTCCTTAGCATTTTTATTTGTCATTGATATCACCTCATTTATTGACATCGATTTAATTTCTGCAATCTTATTGGCAACCAGACTAATCATTGCCGGTTCGTTTCGTTTTCCTCTATGAGGAACTGGCGTCATATATGGAGAATCGGTTTCGAGCATAATTCTTTCAATTGGAGCATTTCTTACTATTTCAGTTAAATTAGTCTTTTTGAAAGTTATATTACCTGTAAAAGACACATAAAATCCTAATTCTATTGCTCTTTCCAGCATCTGCTCATCACCCGAAAAGCAATGCAATACACCTCTCAAATCAGAATCTTTTTCTTGCTCTAATATTTTTATAATATCTGCATCACTTTCTCTATTATGAACAATCAAAGGCAGATTTTGTTTCTTTGCAACTTGAATTTGTCTTATAAATACTTCTCTTTGTAGATCCTGGGGCGCAAAATCGTAATAATAATCCAAGCCAATCTCTCCAATTGCTTTTACTTTTTCATTTTTTGAAATTTCAATCAATCGGTTTTCAACTTCTTGATTATAATCATTTGCATTATGTGGATGCACTCCGATTGCTATTACAATTCTTCTATCTGACTCCGCTACTTCTATCAATTTTTGAAAACCCTTAGGTTCTATTGCAGGAATCATTATAGTTTCTATTCCACTCGAAAATGCTCGCTCCAACATTTCGGCTCTATCGCTATCGAATGCTTCTGAGTCGATATGTGCATGTGTATCTATCATTTATTCTTATCAGTATTCTACAATTCTATTAAATTAACAAGACTATCTCTTTCAAGCAAGAACAATCTTACTCGAAAATGAATTTTTTATTTATTTTGAATTAAACTCTAAGATTTTTCAATTCTTTTATTATTTCTTCGGCATGTCCTTCGGCTTTTACTTTACGATTAATATATCTGACTATGCCTTTATCATCAATAATAAAAGTAGATCTAATAACGCCTAAATATTTTTTTCCATACATAGATTTTTCGCCAATCACTTCAAACAAATTGCACAATTCTTTTTCGGTATCAGCTATCAAATTGAAATTCAAATTGAACTTTGCTTTAAATTTATCATGCGAGCTTAGGCTATCAGGGCTTACCCCAATAACAACAGTATCTAATGAGCTTAGTTGCTCCATACCATCTCTAAATCC
>JAUQWR010000790.1 GCA_030835065.1 Candidatus Kapaibacterium sp. | reverse complement strand
GAAGGAAATCTTCAAAAATTTATGTTGGGCAAAGATATCGAAAACGAACAGAGCCTGCAAGTAGTTGTGCCTGCCGGATCTTGGATGGCATCCACCAGCTCAGGTGCTTTTTCGCTTGTTGGATGTAATGTAGCTCCAGCTTTTGAATTTGAAGATTTCGAAATTGCTGATAAAATTGCTTTATCGAAAGAATTTCCACAACATAAAATAATTATTAATGAATTTATTTAAGGTGCGAATATGAGTATTGAAATACGCACATGCAAAACAAAACCAGAAGTACTTCTTTTTGTCAAGTCGCAATGGCTTTTTTATAAAAATGATCCTTACTGGGTTCCACCTTTAGTAGCCGACCAGATGAAAACTTTGGATAAAGAAAAAAATCCTTTTTTTCAACATTCTGAAATGGAATTGTTTTTAGCATTCGAAAATAATGAGATAGTAGGCAGAATTGCAGCAATCAAAAATACAAATCACAACAAAATACATAATGATAAAATTGGTTTTTTCGGATTTTTCGAATGTATTAATAATCAGGAAGTTGCAAACAAACTTTTTGCTGCTGCAGCTGAATGGCTGAAATCCAAAGGTTTAGATACTGTAAGAGGTCCGATGAATCCTTCTCAAAATGATACTTTAGGCTATCTTAGCGAAGGATTTGATTCTCAACCAGTTATTTTAATGACATACAATCCAAAATATTATCTCGAACTGACAGAGAATGCCGGTTTTGGTTTAGCAAAAACTCTTTATGCTTACCTTTTGGATAATGAAAAGTATATGTCTGATAAGCTTAAAAGAATGCAGAATATTGTTAGAGAAAGATCTAAAGTTACTGTTCGTTCAGTAGAATTTAAGAAAAAAGATCAGTTCCTCAAAGATGTCGAAACACTGAAAAAAATATATAATGAAGCTTGGGAACCAAATTGGGGTTTTGTCAAAATGACTTCTGATGAGTTTGATTTTCTTGCTGCCGATCTAAAACAAATTGCAAATTCCGACTTGACTTTTATTGCCGAAATTGATGGCGAACCAGCTGGATTTGCACTTGCTCTCCCTGATATTAATCAGGTGTTGAAACATAACAAAAATGGTGGGCTATTAGGTGCTGTATGGCATCTACTTACTAAGAAAAAGAAAATCAATTTTGCAAGAATTATCGTTTTGGGTGTGATACCAAAATTCCAAAAAACTGGTATTGATTCTGTGCTTTATTATGAATGTGGTATTAGAGCTAAACGCAATGGTATCAGATTTGCCGAAGCTTCATGGATATTAGAAGATAATATTATGATGAATAGAGGCTTGACTGTAACTATGAATGGCGAATTATATAAGAAATATCGATTATATGAAAAGAAAATAGATTAATTAAAAGGGGGCAAAAGCCCCCTTATTTATTCTATTATTATTGGCAAGTTATCTATATTAATCCCAGCCTGAATATTCAAATTATACATACCTTTGCTCAAATTTGGAAGTTTTATGGTTAATTCTTCTATACTTGTGCTAGTAATTTCATTTGAATAGACAAGACTACCTCTGATATCATAGATTTTAATATAAATACTAGAATTATTTAGTTCAGTATTTTTAAATTTAAGTGTCAGAAAATCTTTGGCAGGCAAAGGCATTGCCTCGGCATAGAATTCACTGCAATTGCAATTGTCGCTAATATCTGTAGATTTTTTGCCAATTCCATTTAATGGTACTGCTAATGATTTGTTTTTATTGTCGTTAGATTTTATTGTTAAAACAGCATCATATGTTTTTATTTCTTTTGGAGAAAATTTAACATTCAAAACATATGAAGAGTCTTTGTTGATAGTAATTGGTGTCTGCTTGTTTTCGATTGAAAAAATTCCGTCGTCAGGACTAATTGATAGATTGTTTATTATCAAATCAGCCGTACCAGCATTCTTGATACTTAATTCTTTAGATTTATTTTCGTTGATACCAACAGAAAGGAAAGCCAGTTTGTTAGAAGTTTGGATTTCAGGAGCGGGACCATAGCTTTCAGCGTTGATATTAACTTGAGTGATAGCCGATTTGTAAGCATCAGATTTTATAATAATCGAGCAAAGATGCGGTTTTACTTCTTTAGGAGTAAAAGATATCTTGAGCCAAATAGAATCATTTGCTGCAATTTGTGCGGGTATAGTGCCTATTATTTTATATAAATCAGAATCCTCGCCGCTAAGCTCAATACTCTCAATTTTCAATTCAATTTCGCCACGATTAAAGACTTTGAAATCAACAGTAGAAACAGAATCAATGTGAGTAGCCGGAATCACAATGTTATTGTGGGCTATAATTGGCTTAGCTTCAAATCCAAATCCTTTAATTTCGACCAAGGCAATTGGTTCGTTGATTGCATTAGATGTAATTTTCAATTTTGCAGTATAAATTTCTCTAGCCTTTGGTGTGAATTTGATGATCAAAGGAATTTCCTGATTTGCAGGAATTAGAGTACCTTGATCAATCTGGCTTGTAATCTCGAATACCTTGTCGTTGTTATCTATTAAAGAAATTGAACTTAATGCTAAAGATTTTGAACCATTATTTTTAATTTTGACAGTATATTCTGAAGAGCTATTGACATTTGTCGAGGCAAAATTAATATGAGCATCTTCGATAGCGATGATTGCATTTGCAGATTTATCTCTCAAAATATAATCAGAAGTTCCGGATTGATTTGCAATATGAATAACATTCATTGCAGGATTTTTGATGCTAGTAGTCTGCAATGATTTATTGGGCCAGCGAATAACTAGTGAATCGATGCGATCCGATTCCATACCGAAATTTTGAATAAGCGGAGGCTGACCAGCAAAATGACCAATTCCTGCCTGAACTTCGCGCATTTGTTGTTTATTTCCGTAAAATACTTTTATTCGTGCTCCAATTGCGGATTTGTTGCAATCAGCAGGAGGATCTAATTTTAAAGAAATCCAGTTTTTGGTTTCACCAATTTTATTTTCTAAAAGTTGGATTTGCATATGTTCGGAATATATTACAGAGTCGCCGCTAGGAATAGTGTCTTTGACCAAATTACTAACGAAAATGTCTTGGTCGCCATCTAAATCAAAATCGCAGGCTTCCATAGAGTGCCCATCGGGAAGAGCTTTTTTAAGACCAAGTTTTTCAGTAATTTCATTAAAAATCCCTAAAGAATCTTGCTTGAGGAAATAAACGCGACACTGACCTGCCATATTAGTGCCCGAAGCTTTATCTTGGTAGCCAATTTGCCCAATCATGGCTTCGAGTTTGGTATCAGCATCAATATCTACCCAAGTACCGCCATCATCACCAAGGTGAGTAGTTGAAGGTGGGGCATCTCGTTTCAATTTTTCCAAATCCCAAGAGAGAATATAATTTTTTTCTTTGCCTTGATTAATAGTAATATGAGTGCGACCTTCGCCGGCATCATAGCCACCATGCACGTTGATTTGGAGCAAATCCATATCGCCATCATTATCAAAATCACCAGGCAAAGCTTCCCATTGGCATAGAGCCTGCCCGTGGTCGCCGCCCATTTTTTGAGCAGAATAGCCGGAAGCAGCAGTAGCATCAGTAAAAGTTCCGTTAGCATTATTTTTGAATAGCGATCCGCCAGATCTGCAATAAGGCGATGTGATAATATCCTGCCAGCCATCGTTATTCCAGTCAGTGATATTGACACCATACATAGGCTGAATTATTGATTCAATTCCGGTGGATGATTGAAGTGAGAATGAACCATCGCCATTACCTTTCAAAATTGCATCGCGCATTTTGTAGCCATTAGAATTTTTTTCTTGATTGGACTTGTAATCCGAAAACCAAGTGGACATATACAAGTCCAGTTTGCCATCGTAATCATAATCTAAATAAGCTAAACCAGTGCAATTGACTAAACCCTCTGGCAAAGTATCCACTAATTTTAGTGTATTCATACCGCTACTTTGCACTAAACTGAAATGCCCTTTGCCGTCGTTGAGCATCACTTCTGAGCGATCTCCCGGATCATTTGTACCTTTATAAGACTCCAAGCGATGATAGTAAATAGAAGTGACTAAATCAAGATCGCCATCATTATCAATATCAGCTAAAGCAGCCAAATCAATAATTCTTCCGTTTTTATTAATATCACGATTGATATTAATTCCGGACTCTTTAGTAAAATCGATGAATTTACGACCAAAAGGATTGTATTTGCTCGAATCTGCTACGTTAAGAAAGACTCCGAGCCTGTTTTTGTTAATATTGCCGGTAGCCCAGAGCAAATCAGGATAATTATCATTATTGATATCAGCACACATAATACGAGTGCCACGAGCGGAGTCTAATCCAGCTTGTTTTGTGATAATTTTTAACCAGTTTGCATCTTGAGAGAAAGAGTAATCAACTACCAGTAAATTCAAGAACATAAAAAGTAAAATTTTTCTCATATTTCCTCGAACTATAAAAAAGATATTATCCAAATTAACTAATAGATTGTTATATTGCAAACAATTAAAGAAAAAATTCGTAAAAATAGTGAAATTTTATTAAGTTAATATATCGTGTTTAGTCAAATTTTAGGTGGCTTATGAAAAAGCTGGTTTTAATTATTGTATGCATGTGCTTAGCATCCAATTATTCTTATTCGCAATTTGAATTTCTCAAGAAAAAAGCTGAAAAAGTTTTAGAAGAAAAAGTTGAGGAAGCAATCGAAGGCGATGATAATAAAGATGATAAAAAGAAAGAAGACAAAAAAGAAGAGAAGAACGACAAAAAAGAAAACAAATCCAATACTCCAAGCCTTCAATCATACTCGAAATATGATTTTATTCCAGGAGATAAAGTACTTTTTTTTGATGATTTCGAAAGCGATGAAATCGGCGATTATCCTGTCAATTGGGTAGGTAATAGCTCTGGCGAAATTAAGACTACTAATTTATATCCCGGAAAATGGTTTCAAATGACCGGAAATGAAATGGTTGCTTGTTTAAAACATAATTTGAACTTGCCAGATAATTTCATTTTCGAATTTGATGTAATTCCATTACATAAAGAAAATCCTAATGATTTCGGGGATTTCTGGTTGAATTTATATGAAAATGATGGTGATTTCCTTAATGATCAATTGTATCCAGGAAGAAATGGACTTACTATTCAATTTCATGAAAATCGATGCGACGTGAGAGGCTACAAAGAAGGCGCCAGCGACGTTAGAGATGGATCGTCCGATATTTCACCTTTAAAACCCGCTAGTGTTAACCATGTAATTGTTTGGGTGCAAAAATCCAGAGTAAGAATCTATCATGAAGGTAAAAAAGTTGTAGATCTTCCTTCTGTTGTTTTTGTTGGTACTAAAATCAATAGATTATTGTTTAATACTTGGTCCACATATGGTGTGCCAATGATTAAAAATATTAGATTTACAACAACTGCTCCTGATATGCGCAGCAAGTTACTGACAGAAGGTAAGATTGTAAGCCATGGTATTTATTTCGATGTAAGTAGCGATAAAATCAAGCCTGAATCAGCTGGAACCTTGAAGGCAATTTCAGATATTTTGAAAGAAAATCCTACTGTTAAGATTAGGATTGTAGGGCATACTGATAACGATGGTAAGCCAGAAAATAACTGGACACTTTCTAAAAAGCGTGCAGATTCAGTAAAAAATGCATTAGTAAAAGATTACGGAATCGAAGCAGCTAGAATCGAGACAGATGGCAAAGGCCAAACAGAGCCTATAGAGCCAAATACAAATGCTCAGGCAAAGGCTAATAATAGAAGAGTTGAAATTATCAAAATAAAATAAAGACAATTGAGAGGATATTAGGGAGGCTGTGATTAATTTCGGGCCTCTCTTTTTTTTATCAGAATATAACAATTCAAAACTAATTTTATAAATATTATAATTATTAATTAGTACAATTAAAAAAATCGGGTGAACAGAATTAAAGCTTTGAGTTGAGTAATAAAAAAAAATTAAGAGGCAGGTAGTTTGTTCCTGCCTCAAATATTATTTTTGAGATTGAATAAATTTTTCAATCCTTTCTAAATCTTCAGGAGTATCAATACTTATAAATTCATTTGGAGTTTCGACACATAAGAATTTGAATCCTTTTTCTAGAAGGCGCAATTGTTCGAGCTTTTCAGTCAGTTCAAGATCTGATTGAGCAAGAGACACAAACATTTTTAGAGCTCCTGATTTATAAGCGTAGATGCCAATATGCTTCCAATAATCTCTTTTAGCTAACCACACAGACTTATCTTCGTCTCTGAAGAAAGGGATTACACTACGGGAGAAATAAATTGCAGTATTATCATCGCCTAGAACAACTTTAACTATCGAAGGGTCGTCGAGATCATCGATTTTATCAATTTTTTTAATAAGAGTACCGACATCAAATTTGGAGCAGCAGAACTTACAAATTAATTTATCAATATCATCGGCATTGATAAGAGGTTCGTCGCCTTGAATATTTAAAACAATATCGGCTTGTTCGCCCAGACGGCAATAAGCTTGGAAGATTCTATCAGTACCAGAAGGAAGTTCAGGATCGGTAATCACATAATCAGCATTAAAATCGCGACAAACCTGAGCAATTCTTTCGTCGTCGGTAGCGATTACAGCTTTAGAGAGCAGTTTAGATTTAGAAACATTCTGCCAGACTCTAATAACCATTGGAATGCCGTCAATAAGAGCAAGAGGTTTGGCTGGAAGCCTGGTGGAAGCATACCTTGCAGGAATAAAACCAATAGCTTTTTCCATATTATTCGATAACCTTAGGAACTTTGATACAGTTTTCGTTGTTCTTCGGAGCATTTTTCAAAGCATCCTGAAGGCTCAAAGAAGGTTTTGTCTG
>JAUQWR010000789.1 GCA_030835065.1 Candidatus Kapaibacterium sp. | reverse complement strand
ATTTAATTGGTGCGGACGATAGCCGTAGAGAACTTCTTACTCCTTTTACTGACTATGAAACTGTTGAAAATAAAGTATATACATTTTCATTCAACATTTTAATAAAATATAAGATGTGATTCGGAAAAAAATATGATTTATAAGAGAGATTGCGAGTTTTTTAGAGGCGATGTACCCTGCAGACCACATAAGACTGAAAATGTACATTGCGATGATTGTAAATACTACGTTTCGAAACCAAATATAATACTGATAATAAAATTAGGTGCTATTGGCGATGTTATTCGCACTACACCTCTTATACAAAAACTGAAAAAAGAACATCCTGATAGCTTGATTTGGTGGCTTACTTATTCTCCGGAGGTTATCCCTTCGTCTGTCAATGGTATATTTACTTATACTCCTGAATCAATTGTTACATTTCAGGCTACTCATTTCAAAAAATTGATTAATCTTGATAAAGACCGTCAAGCATGTGCTTTAACTAAAATTTTGAATGCAGACGAAAAGTATGGCTATACACTTATCGACGGCAAACCAGCTCCAATCGACCAAAAAGCTGTACCTAAGTTTCTTACTGGATTGTTTGATGACGTCAACCAAGCAAATACAAAGTCTTATACCGAAGAA
Source organism: Candidatus Kapaibacterium sp. (assembly GCA_030835065.1). Lineage (GTDB taxonomy): Bacteria > Bacteroidota > Ignavibacteria > Kapaibacteriales > UBA2268 > JAUQWR01. The sequence continues at coordinate 15,249 of JAUQWR010000789.1, read as the reverse complement.
ATATTTGAAATATGCGGATATAAATTTGCAGGCGAAGAATATGAAATTGGCTTTGATGAGAAATGGACATGGGATATACCGAATAATGGCAAACCAAGTATTGGGTTGAATACCGGATGCGGCTCTCGATGGGTTTCGCGTCTCTGGAAAGAAGAATATTGGGCTGAGCTTATTGTGAAATTACAAAAAGCAGGATATTTTCCTTTACTATTGGGTGGCGAACAAGAACATGAGAGAAATAGTTCATTAGCAAAAAATACAGGAGCAATGTATTTAGGTTATTTCCCAATGAAACAATTTTTCTCATTGGTAAATAAATGCCATACAGTTGTTACAGCTGTTACAATGGGGATGCATATTGCAATCGCATTGAAAAAGAAGTTAGTGCTAATGAATAATATTTTCAATCCAGCTGAATTTGACATGTATGGTCGAGGTATAATTGTGCAACCACAAAAAAAATGCACTTGTTTCTTTAGCCCAACTTGCAAAAATGAAGAATATTTCTGTTTGGATTCATTGACACCTGAAATGATCTTTGAAGCAGTTGAAAAATTGAAATAATTCAAAAAAATTAAAATTTAATAAGAATCGCAATTAGCTATAATTGCGATTTTTTTTATTTTTATCTAAAAAATGAATTATTTTCTTCTGTATTTATGAATCTATTGCTAAATTACAAATTGATAATTTTAATTAAATTCGAATTGTCTATAAGGTGGCAATTTATATGAAAAATAAAAAGAAAATTATAATAATTTCAGCAATTAGTTTAGTTCTTTTAATAGCTGCTTATTTTGTATTCAAAAAGGCTCCAGAAAGCGAATTGATAGTGAAACCAAAGAAAGGATACTTTAAGGTTACTGTAACAACTACGGGCGAATTAAGAGCCAAAAATGCAATCGATGTGAGAGGTCCGAGCGGACTCGAAAGATTGAATATTTACCAAGTCAAAATTTCTAAATTGATTGCCGAAGGCACAAAAGTAAAAGCCGGCGATTTCATTGCTGAACTTGACAGATCAGAAATTATGACTAAAATTAAAGAGAATGAAATTCAAATACAAAAATATGAATCCCAGTTTCTTCAAGCAAAGCTAGACAGTAATCTTAATTTGTCAAGTGCGCGTAATGATATTGAAAATATGAAATATAGCCTTGAAGAAAAGAGATTGGCTAAAGAACAGTCGATTTACGAAGCTCCTTCGGTGCGCCGTCAGGCAGAAATTGCTTACGAAAGAGAATTAAAAGCCTACGATCAAGCTATAAAAAACTATGGTACAAAAGTACAGCAATCAATAGCAAAATTATCAGAAGTCGGGGCTGATCTAAGTATGGAGAAGCAGAGTATTTCGATGATTATGCAAATCTTTGACCAGTTTACAGTCAAAGCTCCGGCTGATGGTATGCTTATTTATATGCGTAATTGGAATGGAACCAGACTTACTGAAGGCTCTACTATTAATACCTGGAATCCAATAGTTGCTCGCTTGCCTGATTTATCCATAATGGAATCTGTTACGTTTGTAAATGAAATTGATATACAAAAAATCAAAGTTGGGCAAAGCGTAAGACTAAGTCTTGATGCTAATACTAATAAGAAAGTATGGGGCTCGGTTGTTAGTGTTGCAAATATTGGTGAAGAACGTAAAAATTCTGACTCAAAAGTATTTGAAGTTGTAGTAAGAATTAATGGTCAAGACTCGACCTTGCTTCCATCTATGACTACTAGCAATGAAGTAGTGGTAGAAGAATTTAAAGATGTAATACATGTTCCTATCGAAAGTTTGTTTTCGATAGAACAAAAAGGTAAAAAAATAAATTATTTAATTAAGAAAAACGGTAACGGTTTCGTCAAACAAGAAGTGGAAATTGGTGCAATGAATGACTCTGAAGTAATTATTAAAAGAGGAATCAGCACCGAAGATGAAATTTTGTTGGCTCTGCCATCAAATCATGATCAATTAACATTTAATTATTTGAAAAAAAGTAAATAATATACGGAGTAAATTATGGGAAATTTACTAAAGTTTACTGATGGTACTGAAATGCCAATCGGAGTAATGTATTGTATTGGGCAAAATTATGCTTTACATGCCAAAGAAATGGGCTCGACTGTACCAAGCGAACCTATCGTTTTTATTAAACCTCCTTCTTCTTATGTTGAAGATGCTGAGCTGATTAAACTTCCTGATTTTTCTAATTCGATTCATCATGAAGTAGAATTAGTTGTTGTGATAGGCAAAGGTACTGATTCAGAAATCAATACTAACTATGAAGATTATATAGCAGGATTTGCTGTTGGGATAGATCTTACATTGAGAGATATTCAGAAAAAAGCAAAAGAAAAAGGTCATCCTTGGGCTGTAGCTAAAGGATTTTATAAATCAGCTCCAATATCAAATGTAGTACCGATTGCTAATACAGATAAAAGAACTTTTGGCCTAGAGCTTTACGTTAATAATGAATTAAGGCAAAAAGGTAATACAAAGGATATGGAGAGAGATATCGAAACATTAATCAAATATATATCTAAAGTATTTAGTTTGAGACGTGGAGATGTGATATTTACTGGTACACCCGAAGGAGTTGCCGAGATTAAGTCTGGAGATACAGTAGTTGCAAAATTAGATGATCTGGCTACAATCAATGTAAAAGCAGAATAGTGGAGAAAAGAAATGATATTTACTTATAATCCACATAGCGGCGAAAAGCTAAATGAATATGCTAAGCACTCGAGTTCTGATTGTGAGATATTCATTCGCCAAGCTAATTCTGCATTTAATTCATGGAGACGCGAAAGTTTTTCAAGTAGGGCTGAAAAAATTATTAAAGCTGCAGATCTGCTGATTGAAAGAAAAGAAGAATTAGCAATGCTTATGGCTCTTGAAATGGGCAAGCCGATAAGGCAGGGTTTTGCTGAAGTCGAAAAATGTGCTTTTGTATGCAGGTATTATGCCGAAAATGCAGAAGAACATCTTAAAGATAAGTTAGTAAAAACCGAAGCAAGCAAAAGCTATGTGCATTACAATCCATTAGGACCGGTACTAGCAATAATGCCATGGAATTTTCCACTTTGGCAGGTCTTTAGGTTTGCTGCACCTGCATTGATGGCAGGTAATGTCGGTTTGTTGAAGCATTCTAGTAATACGATGGGATGTGCATTAGAAATTGAAAGAATATTTTTAGATGCCGGTATTCCAGAATCATGTTTTAAATCTTTGATAATATCCGGCGATCAAGTAAGCAGTATTATACTTAATCCCGGAGTAGCAGCAGTAACGCTAACAGGCAGCACGCCAGTCGGAGCAAAGGTTGCCGCAATTGCTGGCACTGTGATTAAAAAAACAGTGATGGAGCTTGGCGGAAGCGATCCATATATCATTTTGGAAGATGCCGATATTCGTCATGCCGCTAAAGTATGTGCTGCAGGTCGATTGATCAATAGTGGGCAGTCTTGTATTGCCGCAAAAAGGTTTATTGTAATGGATTCTGTAAAAACAGAATTCGAGCAGGCTTTGCTAGATTGCATGAGTGAATATAAGATGGGCAATCCTACAATGGAATCTACTGATATTGGTCCTCAAGCAAGAAAAGATATTCAGGAAGAGCATCACGAGCAAGTGGAATCATCTATAAAATTTGGAGCCAGATTGCTGCTTGGCGGCGAAATTCCTGATGGCAATGGATTTTATTATCCAGCTACAATATTGACTGATGTAGAGCCTGGAATGCCTGTTTACGACGAAGAAACATTTGGTCCGGTTGCTGCTATTATTCCTGCTAAAACTGAAGAAGAAGCAATTGCAAAAGCAAATGATACATTGTTTGGATTGGGAGCTGCTGTTTTTTCGCAAAATATAGAAAGAGCCGAAAGAATAGCCAGAGAAGAAATTTTTGCCGGCTCCTGCTTTGTTAATGATAATGTGAAATCTGATCCCAGACTTCCATTTGGCGGTATAAAAATGTCGGGATACGGACGCGAGCTATCCGAGGAAGGTATTAAAGAATTTGTAAATGCAAAAACGATTGTTGTAAGATAGATTGACGAAAAAACTTAAAGAGACCGGCAAATTTAATCTGCCGGTTTTTTTATATAAATAAATAGATTAGAGCATAATAATAAATAATAAATCAAAGTAATAATTCGTATATTTGTTTGAATTTATTAAATTTGTAGTTCGATTTTTGCAAAAAACGATAATTAAATAAAATATTATAGAGGAAAAATGAGACAGTCAGCGTATTTTTTGCCGACACTAAAAGAGCAATCGGCAGAAGCACAGATACCATCACACCAATTAATGTTGAGAGCAGGATTGGTACGTCAATTGGCTTCGGGTGTGTTTTCTTTTTTACCAATGGGTTATAGAGTAATAAAAAAAGTAATTGAAATATTGCGCGAAGAAATGGATGCAATTGGCGGATTAGAATTTTTATTGCCCGCACTCAATCCAATTGAAATTTGGGAGCAAACAGGCAGAGTCGAAGCAATGGGCGATGTTATGTTTCACCTTAAGAATAGGGATGGATTGGTGCTCGCTCCTACTCATGAAGAAATTATTACTTATCATGCTCGCCAGCACGTTAAGTCTTATCGTGATATGCCAATGATTTGGTACCAAATTCAAACAAAATTCCGTAACGAAGCAAGACCAAAATCAGGCGTTTTGCGTGGCAGACAATTTATTATGAAAGATGCTTATTCTATGGATTCATCATGGGAAGGATTAGATGTAGCATACGATAAGCATTATCAAGCTTATTGCAATATTTTCGAACGTTGCGGTATTAAGTTTTTTGTTGTGGGCGCTTCGAGCGGTGCTATGGGTGGCAGACAATCTCAAGAATTTATGGTCGAATCTAATTCCGGCGAAGATACTTGCGCTATTGCTGAAGGCTACTCTGCTAATATCGAAGTTGCTAGTTCTGCTATTCTTCCAGTTGGCAGAATCGATGAAAACTTGCCAATTGAAGAGTTTGCTACTCCTAATGCAAAAACTATCGACGATTTGGTAGAACAATTTGGAATACCAGAGCATAGATGTGCAAAATCAGTTGTTTATATAGTAAATGATGAACCTTGGTTGATTTTAATGCGCGGCAATGACGAGCTCAATGAAACTAAACTTCAGGCTATAGCAGGTACTAATTTGCTTCGTCCCGCTCTTTCGGATGAATTGGTCGAATTTACTGGCGCTGACCATGGCTCTATTGGTCCTGTCAATCTTAAGAAAAAAATTAAAGTTGTGGCTGATAATTTGCTCAAAGGTGCTAACTCTATGGTTAGTGGTGCTAATAAAGATGGCTTCCACTTCAAAAATATTGATTTAGATAGAGATTGCAAGATTGATGAATTTTATGATTTACGTACTGTAATCGAAGGCGAACCATCTGTAGTAAACGGCGAACCACTGAGAGTTGTTAAAGCTATTGAATTGGGTCATATATTTAAATTAGGTACAAAATATTCTGATGCTTTAGGTGCTACTTTCCTTGATAGTGATGGCAAAGAAAATCCAATAATTATGGGTAGCTATGGTATTGGTGTAGAGCGTGTTATGGCTTGTTTTATCGAACAAAATCATGACGAAAAGGGTATCAAATGGAGTAAAGCTCTTGCTCCTTATCATATACATCTAATCGGAGTGAACCAACATAAATCTGATGAAGTTAATGCCGCTTGCGAAGAAGTTTATGCAAAACTTAGCGAACTGAAATATGAAGTGCTATATGATGATAGAGCAGAAACAGCTGGTATTAAGTTCAACGATGCTGATTTGTTGGGATTGCCTGTACAAGTTATTATTGGTGGTAAAAACCTTAAAGATGGCAATGTAGAAATTAAATTCCGTGCAAGTGACGAACGCGAAATAATTCCTTTGGCAAATCTTTATGCCAGATTAGAATCTTTTTTGAAATAATAAGGATATAAAGGAGATGCTCTGTGCATCTCCTTGATTATTATGAGAATTGGTATCGAAGCTCAGAGGTTGTTCAGACCCAAGAAATATGGGATCGATTATGTGACAATTGAATTTATAAAACAATTGGCTTTAATTGATACTCAAAACGAATATTATTTGTATATAAAATCTGATAAAGACTTTGATTGTTTGCCCTATTTGGGCGATAATTTTAAATTATTTGTCTTCCCTGCCAAAAATTATATAGATTGGGAGCAATTTAGATTGCCTAAAATTGCTAATTCTCATGCTTTAGATTTAATTCATTTCACTGCAAATACTGCACCTTTATTTATTAATGTACCTTATGTAATCACCATGCATGATACTATTTTTTTTGAACAAATAGAGTTCTTTAAAAAAGGAGTGTCTTATTATCAGCAGTTTGGGAATTTTTATAGAAAAGTTTTTGCAAAAAGAGCTGTTAAAAAAGCTAAGAAAATTATCACTGTTTCTAATACCGAAAGAGATAATATTTCCACGCTGATGAATGTCGAAAAATCAAAGATAAAAACTGTTTATAATGGTGTTAGTGATGATTTTAAAGTGAAACTTGATAATAATCAAAAACAACATATAAGGCAGAAATTTACTAATGGTGATAGTTATATATTTCTGATTGGGTCAAATCATCCTCGAAAGAATATTAAAGGAGCATTAGCAGCAGCTAATATATTGATTAATAAATACAATTATCAAGGTAAATTTGTACTCCCAAATACTTCATATGAAGAATTGAATTCTTTGCTTATCAATAATAATCTAACAAATTTAAAAAATAGTATTATTACAACTCAATATTTGAGCAGAGAAGATCTGATTATGTTGATTGCAAGTGCCGATTTGATGCTGTTTCCTTCGTTTAGAGAAGGTTTTGGTTTACCAATTGTCGAAGCCTTTGCTTGTGGAGTGCCTGTGGTTACTTCTAATGTATCTTCATTACCTGAAATAGCTTCAGATGCAGGACTTGTTGCAGATCCATACAGCCCTGAAGATATTGCACAAAAAGCATATTCAATAATAAATAATCCTGAATTTGCAAAAACATTGATCGAAAGAGCATATACTAAGTTAGATTTATATCGTTGGGATAATTATGCCCGCTCGATTATTGAAATATATAAAGAAGAAATAAAAAAATAAAGCACTAATTTTTGTTGTGTATTACTACGTTTAATAATCCAGAATCAAGATATTCGATAAAATACTTCCCATTGGGCAAATGATTCATACTAATTGCGCTATTACCATCATAATCTTTATTTAGAACCAGCTTCCCAGACATATCAAAAACTAAAATATTTGTGGGTTTTGTGTTTTTAAATATTAAAACATTATTATTTAAACCAGAAATATCTTCATTATTTCTTATATTATAGCTTTTTGTAAAATTTTCAGAATATATATTTAAAATATTTGATTTGGCATCAAGTGAAATGTCTAATTCGCTGCTATTGTATTTTGCTTTGATTTTTGCTTTAAAAATCAATTTGCTATTTGTTTTGAAATCAATAAGTTGGTAAAGAAATGATTGAGGAAGTTCAAATAATTGATTAGAAGATGAATTGTTTTCATCAGTTTTGATTATAAAATTGATCTTAGCGTTGTTTATAATAATCTCATTATTATCAAGAATAGACGCTGAGTCATATTTGCCATCTTCATTTGTATCAATTAGTTTTAATGTAACTTTGGATTCATTATGAGTAAGCACCAAATTTAGCTCTGCTGATGAAGCTCTAGAAGAAAAGATAATAGAAGCACAAAAAACAAATATGACAAATCTGAATGTTTTCATAATTATCCTAATAATTCATAATTAGTAAATTTAAAAAGAATCAATGACAAAACAAACCTATATTTTAAGATAATTTATGTAAAAAAAGGGATTGATTCAAAAATGAGCCAATCCCTAATTTAAAGTTAAATTAAGTTATTCTTTTACTTCAGCATTATCGTCATTTTTGGCAAACAAGTTTTTTCTTTCCAAAAATAAACCAATAGCAAGCAAAGCAATAGTAACATAGTTTAGAATTGAACTATAAGTTTTGCCTTGATCGAAAGCTTTAGATTCAAATTTTAATTCTACTGTATGGTTGCCCGGAGGAACGATAATAGAACGGAAAGCAAAGTTAGTTTTGTAAATTTCAGTTTCTTTGCCATCGATGAAAGCTTTCCAACTTACCGGATAGTAAATTTCAGAAAGGAAAAGCAAATTGTTGCCACTTGCATTAGCTTGAATTTTAATATATTCATTTTCGTAGTTAGTAATTTTAGCCGAAGCCGCTTCTGTTGGAGCGTCGATTTTGCCAGGAAGATCTTTTTCGACAAAAGCCAATTCGCGAGGATTAAAATCGCCGGCTTTCAATCGGTTTAAGATATCTTTTTGGGAAGATTTTTCGGCTGAATTAACAAAAAATACTCTTGGGAGGTACTGAGGATTAGTATAAACCAAAGCATTAATTTGTTGAGATTGGAATACAGGAGGCATATTACCCATTGGTTGTGGGCTGATGATATACTTGACATTGAGCAGGCTCCATAAGAATGGATTAGTCACTTGCGAAGTAGAGCCTTGATCTGCCACATCAAGCAAATCTTGATAGACGCGTAATTTAGCAGCGTGATAACCATTAACAGATTCAAGCATATAATAAGCAGGCATATTGACATTGCGAGAAGTGATTTCAGTGAAATCTGCAATTCTGAATTTGCCTTTGTCTTGTTTCATAAATTCCATATAGTCTAAATTAGGGAATTTAAGCGATGATTCTGCAACTTCCATAGGGCGATAAGCCACTCTCCACATATCAAAAATTAGAAGAACAGCTAAAGAAATGAATAGCAAAGATTTGCCAAGCTTATCTTTTGCGTATAAATAAATTAGAGCCGCACCAATTAAAGCAATGAAAGCGGTAAGATACCAATCAGAAATCATCGAATCCCAGATAAATGCTTTAAGAGTATCAGCAATGCTAGGACCATACATCGAAGAGAATTGTTGGTAAATTTTTGAACCTTCGACAGAAGCAAAATATGAATTTTGGAAGGCTGCAGAATAGATAAATCCTAAAACAAGGAATGCTGCTGACGCAATCAAAGCTACAAGTACTGTTTTGTTTCTAATTTTGCTTTCTTCCGGATTTTTGCGAATAAGAGCAGTAAGACCGTAGCCTGACATAATTGGGAAAGCAAATTGGATCAGGGCTAGCGACATACTTGGAGCTCTGAATTTATTAAAATTCGGAATATTATAGTAGAAGAAATCATAAACAATAGGGAAAGTATAGCCAAAAGCTAAGAGAACTGAAAAAACAGACAAAGCAATTAAAAACTGCATAAAAGCATCTTTTCGATAGAAGAAAGCACCAATAACAGCCAAACCGAAGATAAGTATGCCCATATAAGGAGCTGCATCTTCCATAGGTTTTTGCCCCCAGTATGTAGGAAGTTTAGCTTCTTTGTCGCCTGTGAGTTCGCCTTTATATTTCAATTGCCCGAAGCCATAGAAATTAGGAACAAAGAAAGTAGCCATCTCGCCTGGGCTGAAAGACCACATGGTAGCATATTGATAGTCGTTGCCACCTTTTTGGTTTTGATGTTGGTTTTTAGTTTTCTCTATTGGAGCCGAACCACGAACAGAATAAGGAGTGTATTCTAAAGTAGTAAGATATCTATCGGAAGACAAAAGGAATGCAATACCGCCGGCAACCGCCAGTAAACCAGCAACACGCAAAACTTTTAGAGGTTCTTTTTTGCTTATTAAGCGGCTTACTAATTCAAATAACAGATAAAGCCCAAAAGCACATAAACCATAGAAGAACATCTGAAGGTGGCCCGCTTCGAGCATTAAGTGTATTGCAAATGTAAGAAGTATAGTAAAGACTATAGAAAATTTAATTCTAAGTTTTTCCATAAATAGGAAAACGTAAGGGAAAATGGCAAGAACTATTGGTTTTGTATTATGACCAATCATGGGCCAAACGATAACGCTAGTAGAAAACATTGCAGCAAAAGCTACAAAGAAAGAAACAAATTTGTCGTGTTTTTTGAAATTCATCAATAAGTAGAGCCCAATACCATAGATTGCATAAACAGAAGCAAGGCGTGCAACATCACTATTGAATAAACCGCCAAAGAGCTTGGTAATACCAAAGAAGAACATAGGAATGAAGTCCCAATATCTATCGCCAGTAGTAAGCAAAGAGCCATAACTAGGCATACCGCTAAATATGTAAGGCATCCAAAGTGGGAATGTGCCATCTTTTTTAGCTTCGCCAAGGAATGTATGGAAGCTCATAGAAGAAAGATTGTCGGGAGAATCGAATCCATGACCAAAAATTGCGGAGCCAAAGAATACGAAAACAGACACTAAAAGTATCCCGATATATAAATAATCTTTGTACTTGTCCGCAATCAAAGGCTTTTGCTCCTTTGCCTTCAAGCTTGGACGTTTAAATTCTTGTTTAGCCATTATACTGCCTAAAATTATATTTATAAATATTTTATTGTTCTATCAATTGCAATATAGCAATTTACGGAATTGTTGTAAATTCAGAAAAGATAAATTATTCAATTATTTCAGAAAATTTAACAAATGATTAATAAAAAGTGAAGAATAGTTTGGAAATTAGAAGAAAATGTCGTAGATTTGTATTACAAAACATCGCGGGGTGGAGCAAATGGTAGCTCGTCGGGCTCATAACCCGAAGGTTTCAGGTTCAAGTCCTGACCCCGCTACAAAAAGCAAAGGCTGTTTCCAAAAGAAGCAGCCTTTTTTCTTGTTATACTATCCACCCCGCCCGACTGCGTCGAGTGACACTCAAGGGTAATAAGTCGTTAAAAAACACTAAAAAGTTGATTGAAAAACCGTGAAATATGGCAGCAGGAGCCAATTCCCCTCATTGAGGGGTGTCTGCCGAAGGCAGACGGGGTGGACTCTTAAAATACCCAAAACAGAAGAATATCCACCCCGCCCGACTGCGTCGGTCGACCCTCAAGAGGGTAATAAGACGTTTTCAATTTTCTACATATCTAAAACCATCCACCCCGCCCGACTGCGTCGAGCGACACTCTAGAGGGTAATTAAAACGTTCATTTTTAAACTGCAGAAGAACAAAAAATATCTAATATTATAGTAATTATCGAAACTTTTTTTAAATCTTTTTCGTAAAATAATGACGGGATTAAAATTTATTTAGCAATTTATTAGAAAAATAGTAAATTGCTATTTGATAATATTAGGTGTGTAATGGAAAAGATTAGCGAATTTGCAAGGCGTGTAGATAGATTTATTGCTGCCCACCGTGGTGCTTCTCAATTGGCACCAGAAAATACAATTGCGTCGATACGCAAAGCAATTGATTGTAATGCTCAAATGATTGAGTTGGATATCCAAATTACTAAAGATAATAAATTAGTTGTGTTTCATGATGATGAGTTGGGTAGAACTTGCGAAGGTCATGGTAAAATTTCTGAATTAAATTATTCAGATTTGAAAGACCTTGACTGTGGATCTTGGTTTGCTACAGAATTTTCATCAGAACGCATACCCTTGCTCTCTGAAGCTATCGAAGAAATTAAGGGAAAATGCTACTTAAGTGTCGAAATTAAAAGCTGCTCTGAAGATAAATGCGAAAATTCGCGTACTGAGCTAATCGTTTCGGAAATTCTTAAACATAATTATCAATCTTATACTGTTTTGGCTTCTTTCGATCATCAGTTGTTGAAGGAAATAAAGCAGTATGTGCCTCAATTCCACACTGCAGCTATAAAAATACCATATATAGATACACTTCCCTCAGAGTTGAACAAAAATTATGGAATAGAAGCATTTATATGCTCAATCGAAGAGCTAAATCCAAAATTACTTGATGATATTGAACATAGCGGAATTGTACTTGGTGCTTATTCCGTTGATGACAATATTGCTTTTGAGCAAGCTCTTAAGAATAATGTAAAAGCTATTGGCACAGACAATCCTTGTTTGATTTTAAAATTAATGCAAGAATTTGGAGTCTATCAAATATAGAAAAATGCACTGAAATAAATTTGTAATTCATTTTTCTTTAATTTGATATAAATCAATAAAGTATTATATTAAAAAAACAGCAGAGGTGAAATGGAGCATTTGTTCTTATTTGATTTACCTTTGAAACAGCCAATTCCAATTTTTGCATTATTGCTGGGAATAGCATTAATATTTCCATTAATATTCAAAAAATTGAAAATGCCGGGTATCATAGGATTAATAATTGCAGGCATGATTTTCGGTCCGCATGGTTTGAATATTCTCCAAAGAGATCAATCGATAGTTCTGCTTGGCAGCGTTGGTCTAATATATATTATGTTTCTCGCCGGATTAGAATTAGATATTTCTCAAATCAAGTTGAATCGAACCCGCTCAATAACCTTCGGAGTCTTCACTTTTATTATTCCTTTTATTTTTGGCTTATTTACATCTATATATATATTACATTTCAATATTTTAGCTTCGCTATTGATAGCTTTGATGTTTGCAACTCATACTCTTGTAGCCTATCCAATTGCCAGTAGGCTGGGGATAGTTAGCCATATTAGTGTTGCTATTGCAGTAGGTGGTACGATTATCACCGATACTGCTGTTTTACTTGGATTAGGAATAATTACTAAATATTCGACAGGAGCTCTGGATTTTTGGTTTTGGACAAAATTTTTGAGCTCTTTTGCTTTGTTCTCGGTCACAGTACTATGGGGATTTCCTTATTTAGCAAGATGGTTTTTCAAAAATTTTGACGAAGAAAATTATTCTCAATTTGTATTTGTTTTCGCATTAGTATTGCTTTCGGCATTTTTGGCAGAATTTATAGGAATTGAAGGTATTATTGGAGCATTCTTTGCCGGAATGGCTCTTAATCGTTTGATACCTCATAATTCAGGACTTATGTCGAGAATTCAGTTTGCCGGAAATGCATTGTTTATACCATTCTTTTTGATCGGCGCAGGCATGCTTATAGATCTAAAGGTGGTCTTCCATGGTTTCGATACAATAAAAGTTGCGCTAGTACTCACATTTTTAGCTTTATTTACAAAATGGTTTGCTGCATATCTTACTCAGAAAATATTTTCATTTTCATCAATAGAAAGAAATATTATATTTGGGCTTAGTTCATCACACGTAGCAGCTACAATCGCGGTGATATTAATTGGTTATAATCTCAAAATAATTGATGCAACTGTTCTAAATAGTACTGTATTGCTGATTTTAGTAACCTGTATTGTAGCATCATTTGTTACTGAATTTTATGGAAGAAAATTAGCATTGATAGAGCAGTCAAAACAAAAGAAACAAGAAGTGCAGGAGCAGAGAATACTAGTGCCATGCTCTAATCCTAATAATATTGATAAGTTGCTGGATTTTGCTGTAGCCTGCAAAACTCAGGGCTCTGAAACTCCAATATTTCCATTGACTGTAATGATGGATGATGACGCTACTGAATTTAATATTCATCACCATAATAAGAAAATTGAAACTTATGCTCGTATGGCTTATCCAAACGAACACAGAATTACTCCAACTTCGAGAGTCGATACAAACATTGCAGACGGAATAGTGAGAGCAGTAAAGGAAATGCTTGTTAATGTTGTGATTTTAGGTTGGAATGAAAAGACAAAAAAATCAAATGCATTTTTTGGCAGATTAATAGATAATGTGCTCGAGCATACTGCACAGTCTGCTTTTGTGTGCAGACTCAATCAATTGTCAAATATAACAAAGCGAGTGCATGTTGCAATTCAAAAATATGCAGAGTTTGAAGTGGGATTTGAAAGCATTTTGGCTTTATTGAATCAATTTACTAAGAATGCCGGTGCAAAAGTAAGTTTTTATGCTCAGCAAAATACAATTAATGCCATTAAGCATCAGTCGAGAAGCAACAAGATATTCTTAGATGCAAATTTTCATACAATCGATTCTAATGATGATTATTTTACTATACCTACTCATGTTGGTTCTGAAGATATATTTTTAGTTTTTAATGCAAGAAATAAGACGGTTTCTTACCATAGTTATGTGGAAGACTTAGTTAAATATACGGCACGAAAATATCCGGCAATGAATTTAATTGTTGCATATCCGCAACAAAATCCATTGGTAACTGCAGAAGATTTTATGACATACGATGTGCTCGATTCGTCGTTTATCGAAGAAAATATAAATGTATATACTAAGATAAAACGCTTTTTTGCAAGTATGGGCAACGACAAAAGATAATTCCATTTATTAATAAATTAATAGGTGATAGATGAAATCGCTTGTTTTTTCATTTGTATTAGGCTTTTTTGCACTATCGGCAGCAATAGCTCAAGATTCGAAGATGATGCGCTATCCTAATACTTCACTTACTGAACTCACATTTTGCTATGCAGGTGATGTCTATATAGTTCCAATTAATGGCGGTATTGCCCGCAAGCTTACAAGCTCGCAGGGAACTGAAATGTATCCTCGTTTTTCGAGAGATGGCAGGCAAATCGCTTTCACTGGCGAATACGACGGCAATAGAGAAATTTATACAATTCCTACTATTGGTGGCGAGCCTAAAAGACTGACCTATAGCATGGATATGGATGACGTATCCGAGCGCCAAGGTCCTGATAAAATTATTATGGGCTGGACACCGGATGGTAACTCAGTTTATTATCGTTCGCGAATGAAAAGCTGGAATGTTTTGGTTGGAAAATTATATTCTATAGATAAAGATGGTGGCTTGCCAAGTGAATATGCTTTGCCTAAAGCCGGATATGCTTCTTTATCGCCTGATGGAAAACAAATTGCTTATAATCGCATATTCCGCGAATATCGGACATGGAAACGTTATAGAGGTGGGCAATCCGATGATATTTGGATTTTTGACTTCGATACAAAACAATTGCAAAATATAACAAATAATCCTGCTCAGGATATTATGCCAATGTGGTATAAGAATAAAGTTTATTTCCTTTCGGATAGAGATCATACTATGAATTTGTTCTGTTATGATATGACAACAAAACAAACTAAAAAAGTAACAAATTTCTCTGAGTATGATGTTAAGTTTCCTTCTTTGGGTGCAGAGCATATTTCATTCGAAAATGGTGGAAATATTTATACATTGAAACTTGAAAATGATTATATGGTTATGGTACCTATTTCTATCGGGGATGATAAGATATATGCACGAACTAAGTATGAAAATGTGGCAGATAGAATCAACTACTTTGATCTTGCACCAGATGGTAAACGTTCGGTAGTAGGCGCTAGAGGTGAT
>JAUQWR010000788.1 GCA_030835065.1 Candidatus Kapaibacterium sp. | reverse complement strand
AAATGTCTGATAAAATCAAGGAATCTGAAAAAATAAATCCCATCTGGTTTAAATATAAGTATGTATTGAGTTATTCGAAAGCCGTTCCTAAGTATTTGGATACAGCAATTTTTGCTAAAGGTATTACAATTAGTGATGATAAGCTCATTATTGCTGCTGAGAATAATCTTTCATATATCAAACTCGATGGCTCGTGTGCTAATAATATTAAAATGAGCATAGAAGCAGATGAATTGAGGATGCCTTTGAATATTGTAAATAATAAGTTACTTGCATTTAACAGTAAGGAAGCCATTGTAAGCGAACTAGATTGCAATTTGAAAAATACTTTTATATATAAAAAAAGGAATGGTATAAAGAAATTTTTTCTTAATACAAACAAGACAAGCCTGATAATGCTAGATAGTGATAATTCAATAAGTTTTATGAGTATTTCAAAGTAGGTCTGATAAAAAACAAAAGAGAAATGGAGGGATAATAAAACAGGAAATAAAGACTTGATGTAAAGTTTGATTTACGAAATTATTATAATTCAATCTTCTTCAGTTTTTTATTCTTTTCTGAAAATTTTTTGTTTTTTATTTGTTTTTTATATGTTAATCCTTAATTTAGCATATTAATTATTATTTGGAGAATTTATGAAGTATTCATTCTTGATCCTGCTATTTGCTATTGTTATTGCAAGCTGCTCCGATGATGATAATTCGGTGAAGCCTAAATATGTAATGAAATTACCAAAAAATGATACATCTTTTGTAGATTCTAATAATAAAATTCCGTTCGGTTTTTTTTACTACATTTTGGAAACTACTGATTATCCCAGCTCTAGCCAGACAATGTTTTGCACTGTCGATCCTATGGCAGGCAAAGTGCTTGTAAGAAATAGCAAAGCATTGCTATTTGCCAAAGGAGATACTGTGCTTAAAGTAAATTATAATGCCGACTGGACAAGTTATCATGCCAGTATTGCGGGTGTAAGTGCGAGTTTTCATGATTGGAATCATGAATGGGAAATTTGGTCTGTTTGCAAGGACGAACACTATTTCGCCTTGCTCAATGATATTAATGCTGTGACTTATATTGCTGTGCTTAAAATAAAAATTGATAAAAATACGGGTGTTGTGACTGTGCTCGACAAAAAAATAACTCATAATGATAAATTGGTGATTGATTTCTGATGTTAAAATTTAAACTTTTATTTGTGGCTCTTGCACTATGCAGCAATGCGTGGAGTGCTGAGCATAATCTGCCCTATAACTTGGACAGACCGGATGAAATTGTGAAATTACCCCATATTTTAAAAGAAATATCGGGTATCGCTCATTTAAAAAATAATGAGTTCGCTTGTATTCAAGACGAAAAAGGTATTGTGTTTGTATATGATGAATCCAAAAATGAAATCGTACATGAATATCCTTTGCTGCCCGATGGCGATTATGAATCTATTGCCAGAGTTGCAGATGATTTGTTCGTATTGAGGAGCGATGCTACTTTGTTCCGAATTAGTAATTTTTTAAAAGGAAAATTTAAAGTCGATTCGATAAAAACCGGTATTCCTGCCCGAGACAACGAAGGTTTGTGCTACGATAAAAATAATAACAGACTTTTGATTGCTGCTAAAGGTAGAATAGGCAAAGGTGCTGAAAATAAAGATAAAAGAGTTATTTACGCATTTGATATTTCTACGATGAAATTGAATGAAAATCCTTTGTATGAATTTGATGCTACTGAAATTAATAAATTTGCTGATAGTATTAACTTTGATAAAAAAGTGAAGAAAAATAAGAAAGGCAATCATAAGAAATTGGATTTGAAAATAATGACTTCCGAAATTTGTATAAATCCAATAACTAAACAATTGTATATGCTTTCTGCGGCAGATCATGTCCTGTTTGTTGTAGGAAAAAACGGAGGAATTGAGAATATTATTAAGCTAGACCCAAACCTGTTTAATAAAGCAGAAGGTTTAGCTTTTTTTGAGAATGGTGATATGCTGATAAGCAACGAAGGCGAAGCCCACAAAGCCACAATTCTTATGTTCAAATTTCAAAAGTAGTTACTATATTTGCATAAATACAAAAAAAAGAATACTATGAAGCAAATTTCACTTTGTTTTATAGTATTTTTTTATTTATTTGCCTATCGGAAATATATTTAAGCATTGTAGGAAAAATATATGGAATTCTTTAAGTCTGTAGTGCAGTTTCTTACCGGAATAGCAATACTTATTTCGATAGTTAATTTATATTTTAAAGCAAATAAAATATGGAAACGCAAGCATGAAAAGGAAGTAGCAGAATCTCAGTCGATAGTTGCGCTCGGAAGCGAAGCATTGCTCTACATTTTGTGGGGAGTGAGCTTTGCGTTGAGTCGTGATTGGGGCGCTCTTGCTGATAATGCTGTTGGTATGGTCGAAACCGGCTTTTTTATCATCATTGGTTCTGGTATGTTTGTAATTCAGAAAAAACATTCTAAAAAATCGTTTTGGCAGATGATAAAGGATTCTATACACATGGAACGCAAAGAAGCTGCTTACCTTCTTAAAAGTTTAAGTGGCAAAGGGCAAGCCGAAAAAATTATTAAAATATTGAAGCATATTGCTTGGATCGATAACGACTTGGCGGATAAAGAAAAAGAAATGATTTTGAATTTTGCCAGCTCTTGGAATGTTAAGCTTAGCGAAGCTGAATTACTGAGCAAGCCAAAAAGCGATGATGGTAATGAAATTTCTCCGTTTAAATTATTAAAAAAAAGTTTAGAAGACTATTTGACAGAAGAGCCTCAGGCAAGCCAAGTAAAAGAAGTTAAGAAACTTATTCATGATATGATTGATGCTGATGGTAGAATTTCTAGAGAAGAAGATATTATTATCGGTGAATTAGATGGATTGATTTGTGAATATTTGAATGAACCTAATCCGAAATATCATGTCATTGTTATTCCTCAGCAACAAGAGCACCGCGAGATTGTGGAAATGATTGTAAAAACATTAGACCCGCATAAAGAAATTTCTAAACTGGAAACTAAGATTGACGGTGGTTTTGGATTTATTATGGAGGAATGTTTTTCTGTGCATTACGCTGATATTCTTGCACAAGAACAAAGAGAAAATCATAGTATAATGACAATTGTTAAGCAAATTGTCTAATAGATAATGATTGTGATTTAAGCAATCAATTATTAATACAATATTGAGGTGAATATGAAAATTATTATGAAGTTGATCCTTATTGCTACATTTATTATAAAAATAAGTGCAATTTCCTTTGCTCAAAATTTTAATATAATTAATGCAGACGATTATTGGCTTTCCAAGCTAAAACTGAAAGTAGAAAATGCCAAAGTTCACTTCTATCAGATGAATTTCAATACTGATAAATTGAATATTGGAATAATTGATAAAAACTTTATCAGCTTTTTGAATAGTAATGATGAAGTTGTTGTCGATCAAAATGTCCAATTAATTACTTATAAAGATGATACAAGATCGTGGATTTACTACAAAAATCTTTCAGATTATTTAGATTCAAAATCAAATGAAGAAGCTAATAGTATAATATCTGGATTAGTAGGAATAAAAGTGGACAATGGAATTGATAATACTGAAATTATACTTTGGTACAATCCTGAAATATTAAAATCAGAAAAAGAAAAATCAAGCGATAATCAAACATATAAATATGATAATCAAATATTATTGTTTCCAAATCCATTAAAAGGTAATATAATCACAGCGAAATTTAATAATATCAAGCCCGGAAAATACTCGCTTATCATTTATGACATTAATGGTAATGAGATGATGACTAAATTAGATGTTGAATTGAATAATAACTCATTATTAGAAATACAAACTCCTGATTTGAATGCTGGCATGTATGCGCTTGTAGCTATTTCTGCAGAAGGCGAAAAATTAATTTGTAAATTTATTAAGGATGATAAGTAAAATTATGAAAAATTCCCTACTTTTTATTTTGTTTGCTCTATTTGCATCCTATAATTTGCAATCACAAACACTAATTGCTTATTTAGATTCAAGCAAGATACCACTTCGTATTTCGAATGTAAATATCGAAATTAAAGTTTTAGGAAATATTGCTACAACAACTATTGATATGTCGTTCATAAATGATTCAAATATGACATTAGAGGGCGAATTGAATTTTCCATTAGCAGAAGGGCAGACTGTAAGCCGATTTGCGATGGACGTCAATGATGTTATGCGCGAGGCTGTCGTGGTCGAGAAAGACAAAGGCAGAATCGCTTATGAAAGTATTGTAAGAAGTAGAGTTGATCCTGGTTTGCTGGAAATGACCGATGGAAATAATTTCAAAATGAGAGTATATCCTATACTTCCGAATAAATCCAAAAGGATTATTATTGCTTACGAAGAAGTATTAAGAGGTGATAAATATGGGCAAACCTACAGATTACCTCTTAAGTATCCCAATAAATTGAGTGAATTTACAATTAAAGCAATTGTT
Organism: Candidatus Kapaibacterium sp.; assembly: GCA_030835065.1. Taxonomy (GTDB): domain Bacteria; phylum Bacteroidota; class Ignavibacteria; order Kapaibacteriales; family UBA2268; genus JAUQWR01. The sequence continues at coordinate 203 of JAUQWR010000788.1, read as the reverse complement.
TATTCTAAATTTTCGAAACCAACTCTGAAGGGTGATTATAAAAAATTGAAATTTGAACAAGATGCTGATGCCTATGTTTGCATATCAAAATATTCAAATTATATAGCTAATAATCAGTTCGAATTTGTTGTGCCTCAAACTAATAATCATGTAAATATTTATACTGAAAATTATAAGAACGAAGATTATTTCAATCTAAGTTT
>JAUQWR010000071.1 GCA_030835065.1 Candidatus Kapaibacterium sp. | reverse complement strand
AATTTTTAAAACTTAGTGGTTACAGTTCAGATGAATTATTGAATAGAACTACTTTAGATTTACACTTGCATTCTCAAGATTCTTCCCGACAAAAAATAATTGAAATATTAGATTCTGAAGGTAAAGTTGCAAATTTTTCCTGCGACATTATTAGTAAAGATGGCAATCCCAAAAATGTAATGATTTCTGCAGAAATACTTAAAATCAACAATGTGAATTCTTATATTGTTGCATCATTTATGGATTTCACTTCCATCAAAATGGCTCATTCAGTATTGATGGCTAGCGAAGAAAAATACAAATCTGTTGTGCTCAACGTCAAAGAAGTAATTTTCCAGACTGATGCCGAAGGTCTCTGGACATTTCTTAATCCTGCATGGACTGAAATCACTGGATTTACTATCGATGAATCTCTTGGTACAAATTTTTTGAACTACGTTCATGAAGATGATAGACAAAAAAACACTGAACTATTCTTGCCTTTAATTCGACGCGAAAAATCGTATTGCCGCCACGTTGTCAGATATAATACAAAATTTTCTGATTTTAGATGGATTGAAGTTTTTGCAAGACTTACTTTAGATTCTGAAGATAATATTATCGGCACATCTGGCACTCTCAATGATATTACCGACAGGTTGATTTACGAAGAAAAGCTAAAACACGAGCAAGCAAACATGAAAGCCATTCTCGAAAACATTCCATTTCTAGCCTGGCTCAAAGACAAAGAAGGAAGATTTATTTCCGTAAACTCTTATTTTGCTAATGCTGCAGCTAGAGATATAAATGATATTATCGGCAAAACTGATTATGATATTTGGCCTAAAGAATTAGCCGAAAAATATGTTGCTGACGATAATGAAGTAATGGAAACCCTTAAACAAAGATTTGTTGAAGAAATTGTTCATGAAAACAACAACGATTATTGGTACGAAACTGTAAAATCTCCAGTTTTGAACTCTATGGGAAAAGTAATTGGATCTACCGGATTAGCTAGAAATATTACTGAAAGAATGCAGATTGAACAAAAACTTCGCTCTCTCAATTCATTATATGCACTTATTACTGAATTGTCTTCTAAATTGATTCAGGTGGATACAGACAATACAGACAACGCGATTAACTTCTGCATTCAAAAACTCGGCGAATATGCTGATGTCGATAGAACTTATATTTT
>JAUQWR010000787.1 GCA_030835065.1 Candidatus Kapaibacterium sp. | reverse complement strand
AATAGAGCTAAGACTATGATGGAAAAAGTTCTAGATACTTTAGACAAAAGAGATTCTAAATAATTAAAATATTGCTTTTTATTATTAGCAGCCTTGAATTTTTCAAGGCTGTTTTTTTTGTATTGATTTGTTATTTTATCTATAAGTTAGAATATGATGTTGTATTTATAAATTTTGTATCTTTGTTTATTCACCCATTTGCTTTTATATTAATTATTTAGAGGTGATAGATATGAAACTGTACCTGATTTTAGTAGTTGCTTTTTTGTTTTCATGCAGTTCTTACGACGATATTCAAAAGAAATATAAGCATCTTGAATCTTATAATTCAACTAAATTCAATCCCAAATTTAAAGAAGATGTGGATACATTAATCGATAATCTATATTTTTATAAAATGACTGATGGGAAAAAATGGGCTGATTGCTTTCAATTGGATAATATTTACTATGTGTTCGTTTGGCGATCGAAAATCAATAAAGCCGAGATTAAACAACAAAAATTCAGCGATTTTCGTGATGAAAATGACTATAAATATACACGAGTATTAATATTATGGAATTTAGAGAATCGATCATATAAATTGTATGATTCAATATTTTTTTTAAAAGACGGAAATATTCTATACGAAACAAAAAGCTATTGTTATATGGCTGAAAGAGTTTATGGATACCCTTATTATTATTCTGATCCTCCTAAAGAATATATCAGTGGCATTATGCTTTTAAACAAAAATAATAAACTGAATCCCGTTCAAATAAAGTTTCGAAACGAAGAAATTGTGTTTATCGATGAAGTTAATGGTAATTTGAGAGTTGTAACATGTAAGTTAGTATCTCGCTCTACAGTATTGGATAAATTCTTTCATTCATTAACAAGTAGATACATGTTGGGGCAATATATTAGCACAGGAAAATATGCAGAGTACATCTTCAATCAGGAATGTAAATTAATTTCTAATAATGAACTAGATAGTTTCGAATATGAATAATAAATTGCTAGAAATTGAGAATATATTTAGTATTTTTAAGCCTTTACTTTGTTATAATAATTCATAGTGTTTAATCATATTTTAATTGTTGATTGAGGTTCATATGAGAAAATTAGTATTCTTTATTCTATTTATATCATTTAATTATCATGCAATTTCCTGCCAATCAGAAACAAATTCTAAAATTGAATTTATCAAAATATTTCACGCAAATTCAAATCTTAATTTTTACTTATTCTTAGATATAAATAATTGCAAGCTTAGTATTGAATCCTATAATTCTACAATTAATAAATTAAAAAGGAAATATAGAATAAACCCTGTATGTTTTATATTGAATATTTCGGAATTAACTCCAGATTTGTATAATATTATTGATTCTACTTTTGATATCATTCCAGACAGATTAGCAGCTTATGCCAATTTATATAAAATTGACAAAACACCTTCCTTTATTATCTCTGATAATCAAGGTACAGTGTTGTTAAGATCTTCAACAAATAATTTCCGTGAGATTGATTCAATAATAAATAATTCATTAGCTTCAAATAATATCACAAAAGATAAAAATAGGAAAAAAATTCGAAGGGAGCCTGATTGGAAGTATAATAAAGACAGAATGGTTCTCTACTCAACAGAATCAATGAAATTTTATGTGTTTATACCCAAAACAAATAAAATGTTTATTATCGATACATCAGCTAATATTTTGAATACTTTTAAATTAGATTTAAACAATTCAATATCATTTTATTCATGTAATTGGATTATACCTGATAGCATCCTATCGTTCGTTCATAATTCTTATTCAAATTATAGAGAGTATTACAAATTTAATTTAATCAAAGATTCTCTTGAATATTTATATTTAGATTTAAATAAATTAGACAATTATAATATTAATTATCAATTTTATTATTCAAATAATAATACTATTATAACATCACTGATACCAATTCCTAACTCAACAATTAGCGAAGAATTCAAGCCTTTAGTCTCGATATCAGTTGATAAATCAAATATAAAGCAATTTGGATTCGCGTCAACAGAATATTATAAGAACAAAAATGTATTTGATTGTTATTCTATACTATGCCAAGGTTATAAAAATACTATAATTGAATATTCAAATTTAACAGATGAATTACGTTTCTATAATGATTCATCTCTGGTATTAATAAACCGGGTATATATCCCAGATTTAAAAACCAATATGATCAAAAATAATGAATATGCAATGGAACTGTTTGCTATTAATGAAAGTATTATTGCACTTGTAACATGCAAAGCTCAAAATACAATCGACTCAAAGTTGCTATACACTGTTACTTTTTTTGATATTCACAACAAAAAAGCATTACATCGTTTTGATTGCAAGGATGGCGAAATCCCTTTTTATGTAAATGATCAAGAGGTCTTATCAACACAGTATTCTGGTGAGGATTTATATTTTGTAAAAAATGTAATTAGCCTTAAATAATAAAAGACAGATACAAAAAATGCATCTGTCTTATATTAAAATCGGCAAATTTTTTTGACCCGTTTAGTTTATCATAAAGCCGATTTATTTAGAATTTTTTATTTCTTTGATTAGTCTAATAACTTCAGTTTCGAGATTATCTTGATTTGCTCTTGCAGCAAGATATGCTTCGAAATCCTGAACAGCCAAATCTTTAGATTTCATAGCTTTATAAAGGACAGCTCTGCCATAAAGAGCAAGATAATAATCCGGTTTTATGCTCAATACTTTATTATAATCAGCGAGAGCTTCTTTGTCTTTTTCTGAATAATATAATATATTAGCTCTAGCATAAATAGCTTCAGCATAGTCAGGACGCAATTGAATTGCTTTGTTGAGTGCAGCAAGTGCTTGATTGTAGTTGTTCAATTCGTAATAAGTCAAGCCCAAACCAAGATAAGCATCTGCATAATTATTGTCAGATTCTATCGCTTTATTAAAATCAGATTTAGCATTTTCATAATTTTTAATGTAGTAGTATGCCATAGCTCTGCCATAAAAAGCAGGAGCATATTTGTCGTAATTCTTTATAGAATTTGTATAAAATTCAATTGCTTTATCATAGCTTTTATTCTTAAGAGCGTTATATGCAGATTGAATATCGTTTTGTTGTGCAAATACAATAGATGCAGACATCAAAGCAAATATAAATACAATTTTTCTCATCATTTTCTCAAAATTTAATAATTTCTAAATTAACATTAAAAACAATTATAAACAAATTGTTAAAGAGGATTTGCTTTTATCAATTCAATAGCCGCTCTAACTTTACCATCAGTTATTTCCAGAATTTTTTTTGCATTTTCACTGTCTGTATTGGCAAGTATCATAACAATTGCAGTTTTAACATGCCAATCGGCTTCAATAAGTTTTTGTTCAGCTTCGTCGTAATCGACTCCTGTCACCATCATCAAAGTCTTTTTGGATCTCTCAACAAGCTTTTTATTAGTCGGCTGCAGATCGACCATAATATTGCCATAAGTCTTGCCAAGCTTAATCATCGCAGCAGTACTAATCATATTAAGAACTAATTTCTGAGCAGTACCGCTTTTCATACGAGTAGATCCGGTAATCACTTCAGCGCCAACATTAGGAGAAATAATTATATCAGCTTTAACTTTTTTTTCAATAATGAATTTTTTATCTACAGTAGAAATCAAAATTGTTTTAGCACCAAATTCACAAGCTTTTTCCAAAGCACCAATAACAAAAGGAGTTCTACCGGAAGCAGCAATACCACAAACAACATCGATAGAGCTTATATTATTAGCAACAACCAGATCAGCCCCTGATTCCGGCTTATCTTCTGCGCCTTCTTGCGATCTAAAAACAGCCTCTTTTCCGCCCGCTATAATTCCTTGCACCATTTCTGGATCAGAGCCATAGGTAGGAGGGCATTCGGAAGCATCCACAATCCCCAGCCGCCCGCTAGTGCCTGCACCAAAATAAAAAAGTCTGCCTCCATTTTTGAAAGCATTATAAACAATTTCTACAGCTTGTGCAATTTGAGGGATTTCTTGTTTTACTGCCAAAGGTACCAATGTATCCTGACTATTAATCAATTCGAGCATATCGACAGTGGATAAAGTATCGATCAAAGTCGATTCAGGATTAATAGTTTCAGTTCTAATTTTTGCTAATTCTTTGAATAATTCGCTTTCAGCCATTATTTATTACGCACATAAATTTTACCGATTACAGCATCAGACTTGTTGATTAATCTGATTTTATCAATTTTTTCTTCGCTCAAAGTGATACCCGAAGCCATCAAATTCAATCCGGATTCGGTCATAACATTTCGAGCAAGTATCATACCTTCTTCCAACTCGTTAATTTTATAAGCAGATTCCCTGCCTTTTTTGCCAAGTTCGCGCGATACTTCACGAGAACCGAGGAATTGGTCGTAATATGCCACTACTCTATTATCATAGAGACGCTTAGACTCAAGATATAAAATCTCCATAGTCTTAGCTTCGTTTTCAGCATTTTTCTTTAAGAGCTCTTCATAGTCCATTGCAACTCTTAAAATACGTGAGCCAAGTGGGATTTCCCAGCTTTTCTTTTGGTCTGGAATACCGGTAGCATCAAAATTTTCGTAAATATGAACAAGAATATCAACAATTTTTTCTTGTCCGGGGATTTTTGACACCATTTTATTTGCAAATTTAGGAACTTCGTGCATTATTTCCGAATAAACAATACCTTTGATCATCACAGGATTGAAAATTAGATTTTCTTTAAGGAATAATTTGCCACAATAACAAATTTTTGCAGCTCTTTTAATATTCCATATTTCTTCTTCGGTATCTGCCATGTATCTGGCAATAAATGCAGCAGCTTCGGTGATTCTTTCAATACTTTTCGTTATTTCAGCCATACGCACATTTTGGAAGTTTTCAATAAATGAATACATTGCATCGACATTTTTATTAAGCTCGTCTTTCAATCCATCCATTTCTTGTTTTTGTTTGGCGGCCTTTTTCTGGAATTCAATATGCCGCATTGCTGTACGCATCTTTGCTATAAAAGTATCTACACTGATTGGTTTTGGAAGAAAATCATCTGCGCCCTGCTGAAGCGTTTTGAGGTTTGTTTCAGGGTCGAGATTGGCTGTAATCATCAATACATAAGCATCTTTAAGAGTATCATGAAGCCTTATTTTCTTTAATAATTGCAATCCATTGAGTCCGGGCATATTAATATCCGACACAATAATACATGAACTTGCTTCGCCATTCAAAGCATTCCATGCAGCTGCACCTTCGTTGTGCACTATTAGTTCTGCTTTGGGAAACACTCGAGCTATAAGTGTTTTCAGAGTCAGAACTACGGCATTTTCGTCATCGACTACATATATTCTTACTTTATCTTCCAATTCAAACCTCTCACTAATTTTCATAAATATATCAAATAGTATGCCATTAGATTCATATAGTTTTTGATATATTATGAACTTAATCTATACTATTATTCGTTATATTATGGGAAATCTTTAATTTTTTTTGTAATATTGAATATTAATAAACAAATAAAGACAAAAAAATGCTGGTTTGCAAGACTCCGAGATTGATTATTTCCGGTTTGGGCAAATGCCCGGGCAAGACATTTATTGCAATAGGTATTCTCGCTTCAATCAAAAAATACTTGAAAAAAACTGTTTCCTTCAGAGAAGGATTGGATTATATTGATGCTTATTTTTTAAATTCTGCTTCAAATTTTATTGGTGCTAATCTCGATAGCTATTTGCTGGGTGATGAACCAATCAAATCGATCTTTGCTGATTGTTCTTCCAATGCAGACTTTGCACTTGTCGAAACTGACAAATCTATTTTTGATATAATTGATTATGATGCAGCTTGTTCTTCTTTGAAATTATCCGATAACTTAGCCTGTGGATTTATTATTGTTGTTGATTGCAAAACTATCTCTCGTACCGAACTATCAGCACTCAAGCTTACTAATTTCGATGATTGTGATTTCAAAATTGAAGGTATTATTTTAAATAGAGTCAAAAATGATTCTAAATTAAAAATGATAAAATCGACTATACAAAATAACTTGAAAATAAAAATTCTGGCAGAAATACCTGATTATGGCGATATTGATTGTTTTAAAAAAGATTTATATACAAAAGCTGTTTTCGACAAAGAACTAATTAGGAAATGGATTGAATTTGCTGGTGAGAAGATTAGAGAGCATCTCGATATTTTAGACATTTTAATACTTTCGAAAAACCGTGATGCTTTTGAGTATGAACCAATTGATAATAAAATCAAGTTGGATAATATCAAAATTGGATATTGCTTTGATGAAGCTTTTTGTTTTTATTATCAGGAAAATCTGGAAGCTCTTAAATGTTATGGCGCTGAACTTGTAAAAATTTCTCCACTGGAAGACAATTCAATTCCTAATGATATTGACGGACTATATATTGGTGGTGGCTATCCTGAGGATTATCCTGAAAGATTGTCGCAAAATATGCCTTTTATAAATGATTTAGAATCTAAGATTAATTCGGGCATGCCGGTTTTTGCTGAATGTGGTGGATTGATTTATCTATCAAAATTTATTAAAAAAAATGATACTGCTCATTTTCTTTCCGGCTTGATGGATATTGAGATGAATTTAGCTAAAAAGATTGCCGGATATGGGTATGTGAGAGCTAATGTGATAAAAGAAAATCCTTTTTTTGATTTAAACACTGAAATAATCGGTCATGAATTGCATTATTCTTCAATAACTAAGTATGATAAAACGTCTCAAACTTGTTTGGAACTAACAAAAGCTAGTCCATCGCTCAACAATGTGGATGGATTTTTGAAGAATAATTGCATGGGAGCTTATATTCACATCAATTCTAATTCATGTCCGCAATGGGCAGAGAATTTTGTAAAATCTGCAATCAAATTTAAATATAATAAAGGTATTTATGATGGAAGACAAGAATAAAAAGCTGATTGAAATACTTAAAAATTGGCAAAAACTGGAAGATGCATCAGTCCAAAGCACTACAGATATTATCAGAAGTGCACGCAATCCATTCCTTCAAATTATTATGGAAATTATCAGGCAAGATTCTGTTGTGCATCGTAGAGTTCAACAATTGATTATCGATCATTTCGAAAAACAAGAGTTTTCTATTTCTGCTGAAGATCTTAAAGAATTGTGGGATAAAATTGAAGAACACGACGAAATGGAAAGAAAAGTTGTTGCTTTGGCTGAACAAGCTAAAGAAGAAACCGATTCTCCTTTTGTTAAATATTTATTAGAATATTTGCTCCATGATGAAAAGAAGCATGATAAGTTGCTCGAAGAGCTCGAAAAATTCAAAAAGTAATAAGTATCTTTTAATGTAAGCGCCCCAATAGTTGATTAACTTTTGGGGCGTTTTTAATTTATTTATTTTGAATTCTTTTTAAATAAAAGGCGGATTAAGTTATAATCGACACAATATCTTAATTTTATTTTTAAAATTTGTATTTTTCAAATATTGCATCCAATTCTGCTAATTGCTCAGGAGAGTTTACACCTTTAAGTTCATCAAAATCTGCTAATGAAAAAGCAGCAGTTTTTTTGCCTTGATTTCTTAGAATGTGTATGATATCAGTTAGATAATATTCGCCTTGTGCATTGTTGTTGCTTACTTTCGATAAAGCATCGAACAAATCTTGTGAAGCCACAATATATATTCCTGAATTGATTTCTTTAACCAGCTTTTGCTCAGGATTTGAATCTTTTTCTTCTACAATATTTGTGAAATTATTAGCAGCATCGCGTATTATTCTTCCATATCCAAAAGGATTATCTGCAATAGCAGATAATACAGAAACATCCGAGCCTGAATTGAGATGCTCTGCGATAAATTTATTAAGTGTTTCGGCTCTGAGCAAAGGTACGTCTCCAGATAGTATTATTATATCACCATCAAAATGTTCAAGTAATTCTCGGGTCATATCGACAGCGTGTCCGGTGCCTTTTTGTTCGGATTGGATAGCAAATTCAATATTAGATTGATTTAAAGAGTTTATATAATCAATAACCATTTCTTTGTGATGACCCACAATCAAAACAATTTTTTCGGGATTTAATTCATTTGCAGTATCGCAAACATGTTTGATTAATGGTGTGTTCCTGAGTTCTGCCAATACTTTCGGAAGATTTGGATTGTTCATTCTCTTACCTTGACCGGCAGCTAAAACTACTACAGCTATTTTATTCATTTTTTTCAGTCATTTAATATTTATAAAGACGCAAATTAACTGTTTGAAATGATTAATAAAAGTATTCAATAAAAAAAATCAGTTATCAAATTGATATTATTAATAATTTTGTTTTTTTTGAAAATTAATTAATGGATTTGTTGTGAAAAAGCTCATATCAGTATTAGCAGGAATATTTATTTTTTGTATTATACCTATACTTGCATGGGGAATAAACGATTGGGCAGGCTTTTTTAGTAAGACTTATCGTAGTTCGTATATCTATATGATGATAGTCTTTTCTGTATTAGTAGCAATATTTGTTCCTAATCAAGGAAGAGGCTCCGGAAAGGGAGTTAAAGAAGTGAAGAGTCAAAAGTATTCACTTCTATTTCTACAAATTATTCCGGTTTTGATATTACTAAGCTCCGGATTTTTTGACTCAGAATCTTATTTTTCAATATCATCGAATAATTACACACGTCTAGCAGGATTAATAATAGCATTTCTTGGCTTTTTGTTGATGAATTGGTCTGTGATAATACTCGGCAGGCAGTTTAGTGTGGAAGTAACAATACAAGAAGGGCATAAACTAATTACCGACGGACCATATAAGTATTTTCGTCATCCAAGATATATCGGAATACTAGGATTTTTTGGAGGAATTCCATTAATATATAATACATGGCTGCCATATTTTGCATGGTTGATATTGCTTGTAGTATTGTTATGGAGAATAAAAGACGAGGAAAAAATGATGGAAGAAGAATTTGGAGAAGAATGGAGAAAATATAAAAGAGGCAATTAAAAAATCGAAAGGCTGCATCTAAAAATAGAAAACAGCCCTTCGTAGTCTGATTGTTATTTTCATAAACAGCTTAGTTTTTCATGCCTTTGCCGATATACTTGC
>JAUQWR010000786.1 GCA_030835065.1 Candidatus Kapaibacterium sp. | reverse complement strand
ACGAGTAAATACTCTTTCATCACCGCCATAAAACAAGAAATCGCCCTTAGCACCTAAAGAAATCGGAATTGATTCGAAGTTGTAACCTCCATAGACAGAAAATCCAGGACCGCTTTTTCTTACATTATCAAAAAATTCATTTTGTGGTATAGAATTAGTAAAAGAAAATCCAAAAAATCCACTCTTATGTTTTGCTTTAAGTCTTTCAACTTCCATCTCATCTTCTTTACTTAAATTTTGATTTTGCGCAAAAGCAAGATTAGAAAGACACATTGCAAAGATTGCAGCCAATAATGTGAATTTAAATTTCATATAGCCCCTCATTATTCAATTTATCAAATATTCCTAATTATTAAGGTAAATCACGAAAAAGCATTAGTTTATTTTATCATTTTTCCATTTTTTTCAAATTCACCTCATCAATACTTACGAAGCTTAAAAACAAAAGTTACAAAAAAATATATCCGATTACAATAGTCGTATTTATAAGCCGTCAATGCCAGCGTTGTTAAACCAAATATTAGTGATATGTTTAGGCTGTCAAAAAAAGTTGAATATGCAATATTAGCCTTGCAATTTATGAGTTCAAAGCAAGGCGAATTATGTTCCGCAAAAGAAATGTCGGAAATATTAAGCATACCATATGAATTCTTATCAAAATCATTACAAATTTTAATGAAGAAAGGAATTGTAGAGTCTGTGCAAGGCGTCAGAGGTGGTTATCAATTATCAAAACCAGCTGATGAAATTACTATCAATGATATTATTACTGCACTTGAAGACAATCCGTCGATAGTTGAATGCTTGAGCCATGCAAGCAAAGAAGAAGCTTTAGCATGTATCAGATCTGAAGAATGTTCGATTAAGAATCCAATGATTAAATTACAACAACAAGTGCACAACATATTTAAAAATACTAGTTTAGCCGAATTATCCGAAAATAATTTGAAATAAAATAAATAGAGGAACTTATGAGCTCTGAAGAAAATAAAGATATTTTGGAAGAATTGACCAATAATGAATATAAATATGGTTTCTTCTCTGATATCGAACAAGAGTTTGCACCAAAAGGATTGAATGAAGACATAGTTAGGTTTATTTCAAAAAAGAAAAATGAACCCGAATTTATGCTTAATTGGAGATTGAAAGCTTTCAGGTATTGGCAGACAATGAAAGAACCTGATTGGGCAAAAGTCAGTTTCCCTCCTATCGATTATCAGGATTTGTATTATTATGCTGCTCCTAAGCAATCCAGCAAACCAAAAAGCTTAGATGAAATTGATCCGGAAATTAAAAGTATTTATGATAAATTAGGTATTCCATTAGATGAACAACAGAAATTAGCCGGAATAGCTGTAGATGCTGTTCTTGATTCTGTATCTGTCGCCACTACTTTTAGAGATAAATTGGCTGAAGCTGGTATTATTTTCTGCCCTATTAGCGAAGCAATCCAAAACCATCCCGAATTGGTAGAAAAATATATTGGGTCTGTTGTTCCTATTACAGATAATTATTTTGCTGCTCTCAATTCTGCTGTTTTTTCTGATGGCTCATTCTGTTATATTCCTAAAGGTGTAAGATGCCCTATGGAATTATCTACATATTTCAGAATAAATGCTTCTTCTACCGGGCAATTTGAAAGAACATTAATAATTGCTGACGAAGGCTCTTATGTGAGTTACCTCGAGGGTTGTACAGCTCCTATGCGCGACGAAAATCAGCTTCACGCTGCTGTAGTAGAACTTGTTGCTCATAAAGATGCCGAAATTAAGTATTCTACTGTTCAAAATTGGTATCCAGGAGATAAAGACGGCAAGGGTGGTATTTACAACTTTGTAACCAAACGTGGTATTTGCGAAGGTGCTAATTCCAAGATTTCTTGGACCCAAGTAGAAACTGGCTCTTCCATTACATGGAAATATCCATCATGCATTCTTAAAGGTGATAATTCTATTGGTGAATTTTATTCGGTTGCTCTTACAAATAACCGTCAGCAAGCAGATACCGGAACAAAAATGATTCACATTGGCAAAAACACAAAGAGCAGAATTGTTTCTAAAGGTATTTCTGCTGGTAAAAGTGAAAATAGCTACCGCGGACAGGTAAAAGTTTTGAAAAAAGCTGAAAATGCCAGAAACTTTTCGCAATGTGATTCTCTTTTGCTCGGCGATAAGTGCGGAGCTCATACTTTCCCATACCTTGAGATTGAAAATAAATCAGCTGTAGTAGAGCATGAAGCTACAACTTCCAAAATTTCAGATGATATTATTTTTTACTTAAATCAGAGAGGAATCAGCACCGAAGATGCTATTGCTCTTATAGTTCATGGTTATGCAAAAGAAGTATTAAGTCATCTACCTATGGAATTTGCTGTTGAAGCAAAAAAACTTCTTGCAGTAAGTCTCGAAGGTAGTGTAGGTTAATTAGAAATTAATAAAATAAATATAGGTAATCAAAATGTCAAT
>JAUQWR010000785.1 GCA_030835065.1 Candidatus Kapaibacterium sp. | reverse complement strand
AATTTTTCAGGTTTTAGCAATGAGAATATCAAATAAGCCATTACAATAATTGATAATATCAAATAAAATATCCACATAAAAGCTCCAAAATATTTTTAAACAATTTTAATGTTCAAAATTATTTATTCTTGGATAAGTTTGAAATCAAGAATATATAGTAAAGTATAAAAATTGTATAAAGATTCTAAACTTTGAAGTCTTTTAGCTATATGCTTAATATTATTAATTCCAACAGCTAAAATTGATAATGGTAGATTATATTTCTTAAACTATATTAAATTGATTAATATTATTGATGTAATTCAAAAGAAGATTAAAGTTGAAATGGGGATTAATGAAAATTTATAGCAGACATCAATTGCATTCGACACTAAATTATTAGCCACATGAAACATACGAACTATTAAAAATCTCCTAACTATTTGTCCATCATTTTGGGGACACTCCAATAGCTATTACAGGCCACAAAGACCTTAAAACTTTTAGCAAATATATAAAAATCACAAGCAGCATCACTCAACAAGAAATGCTTAAGGCTTGGGAGTGAGGAATTATTTGAAATTTTTAGCAAATTACTTTTTAAGAGTCTAATTATGAATTCAATATTGAAGACTAATCAACCCTGCAAATTGAATAATCATAAGCAAATAAATATGGGGTTGATAGAATACCATCTCTATTTTTTTGGCATACTTTTACTTTTGCTCTATATTTAATTCCAACTTCTTTCCTTAGTCTCTTAGGAAATGCAACAAAGGTATCTTTAGGAAATAATTCCATAGGTACTACTCTAATTGGGATGGAACCTTTTTTATCAATAATAGTTTCTAGTAAAATATCCTCATAAATATTTCCAACTGCAGATTCTAAATCAAAAACCATACTAACTCCATTTTTTAATAAAAAAAATCAACTCTATAGTTTTAAAGATTAAATCTTTGTCTATCTATTATATTTATAATATTTTATCTTAATTTTCACACTAATAATCATTATTTAATTAAATGTATATTAATCCATTCTCTCCATCATTTCAATTTGCATAAATTCATCTTCTCTCAACTTAACAACCGATAATCTTGGTTGCTTGATTATTGCAGTATTTGAGAGTATTTTATTTTGCTTTATCTGTTCGAGAGTAATTGGTTTCTCGAATGTTTTTACTGGTTTGAAATCAATTGAAAGCCAGTTATCTTCTGT
>JAUQWR010000784.1 GCA_030835065.1 Candidatus Kapaibacterium sp. | reverse complement strand
AATCTCAATTAGTCGAAACTTTTAACAATAATATTGTCGAAAGTGAATTTGTTGAATACGTTTATGCTTCTGATAGCGACGTCTTTTGGTCTAAGGCTCTTTATAAAGATTCAACCGGCACTGTTATTAAATATATTGTGCGCAGCTTCGACGAAAATAAAATGCCCAAAACTGAAATAACTAAAGAAATGGATATTATTAGTAGTACTGTTGTTACTAAATATGACCCCAATACTTTTTTGCTTATGGAAAAAACTACTTACGATGGCGAACTCAAAGAAGAAAACAAAAAAGCCGAATACAAATATCACTATATTGGTGCTGTTCTTGTTTCTCAAGAAGTTACTAAGTATTCTCAAGATGCAGATTTCAAGAATATTGAAGGTAATAAAATTACTTCCAAATACAAATTAAGATTTCTTCCAGACAAAAAATATCTTCCTAAAGGCAACCAACCTGTAATTTACTTCGTTGAATATTCTACTGATTATCTTACAAAAGATGTATTTGATGAAATTCAAGCAGACAAAAAAGCTACAAAAGAAGAAAAAAGTCTGAAACCTGGTATGGTCTTTTTATCTACAATCACAAAATTCGATGAAGAAGGTTTGCCTTTATATACTTTCACGACAAAGCCTGATTGCGAGCATGATGCAGATCGCCAATGGTTTGTTGCCGAAAAAAATGACAAAGGTCAATTAATCGCTCTTACTGGTTATTCTAATGAAAAATGCGATTCTCTTACTGATCTTAATACAAAAATTACTTTCACTTATGAAAATGATAAAGTGAAATCTGTTGAAGATAATAAATATAATTCTGCTACAAAGAAATTCGATAGATTCCATGATTCGAAGATATTTAAATGGTATGATTTTGGCTTTGACGGTCCTATCAATAATCTTTATCTTTTTGCCGATAAGAAAAGCGAACATTATTGCTACGGTGCCGTTAGATATTCTTTAAATGATACAAAAATCAAACAATTTGATAAGAATAAAATTGTTATCGAAGAATATTCCGGTTTCTACGATGGTCCACTTACTGAAAGAAAAACTGATACTAAACTTTCGAAAAAAACAGAAATTACATTTG
The DNA here is from genome assembly GCA_030835065.1 of Candidatus Kapaibacterium sp. Lineage (GTDB taxonomy): Bacteria > Bacteroidota > Ignavibacteria > Kapaibacteriales > UBA2268 > JAUQWR01. Next base: position 3,428 of record JAUQWR010000784.1, on the reverse strand, counting down.
CTAAATTGAAAAATGTAAAAAAATAATAGTCACTGTAACCAATTTAAGGTTTGCCTGTTTATTCAGGCAAACCTTTTTTTGTAAAACAATAGAATAAAGCTTCCGTCAAATATTGCTATTATTGATTATATTGCAGTGTTTTTGGTATGAATTTCGGAAAATTAATGAATAAATATATTATTATAATATTTTTGATATTTGGCTTTACAAATATTTTTGCTCAAGTAAACGAGCAAAAATTTAAACTTGCCGAATCTTATGAAAAAAATGGTGATTTTGAAAATGCTTCTCGTTTATATAAAGAATTATTAAGCTCTGATATTACACAGGAACCTTATTTCGAAGGTTATGTTAGATCTATGAAAGCTATGAATCGATTTAGCGATATGATTCCAATTGTCAAAGATAGACTTGAAAAAGTTAAAAATGTACCGACATTTGCTTTGCTTGGCGAATTGTATTGGAGAGTGGGCAAGACTTCTGATGCTAATGATATTTGGGAAGAGTGTATAAAACAATTTGAAAAACGCCCCGAGGCTTACCAATTTATTGCTCAGACTCAAGTAACTTTACAATTATATGATAAAGCAATTAAGTTGTTAAAAGATGGCAGAGATTTAATTAAAGACAAATTTGTTTTTTCTGATTTGATTATTAAACTTTTCATTGCAACCGGCAATTTTAAAGAAGGAATGCCTCAAATTTATGAAGTATTTGTCAAAGATTACAACTTAGCTCAGGCTCAGGGCAGAATTTATGCTCTTATGAGTAGCGAAGAATCAAATAAATTTATTGAATCTTATTTGGATGAAAAGACAAAACAAAACTTCAATAATTTAATGATAATTGAGTTATATGCTTGGTTTTTGAGATCGGTAAATAAGTTTGAAGAGTCACTCAATTTATATGTAAAAATGGATGAACTCAAAAATGCAAGAGGTGGCGAAATTTATAGATTTGCCGAAGACTCTCGTCGTGATGGTCAGTATGAAATTGCCCAAAAAGCATATTCTAAGATAATTGACCAAGGAAGAAGCCAACCTTATTCACAAGCTGCTTTGTACGGATATGCCCGCACAATGGAAGCAATAATCGAAAGCAAAGCTAGTATGTCTGTCAATGAAGCTAATGATTTGATTGATAGATATCGATCTATTATTAAGGACTATCCTGGTTCTATGCATTCTGCTGAAAGTAGGTTGAGAATTGCAAACTTAGCTGAAAATATTTTAAAAGATTATAAATTAGCAGAAACTGAATATTCAAATCTTTTTAAAGAACGTCAGTTTCCAAACTTGGCATCTCAAGCCGGTTTGACTTTAGCAAATCTTTATATTAAAAATTTAGAATTAGAAAAGGCGGAGAAACTTTATAATAATATTATTATTCAATATAAAAATCAATTATATCAAGAATCACTAAAAGCCGAATATGGTTTGGCTGAAATATTGTATTTCAATGGATATTCAGATTCTGCATCTGCAAAATTTAGAGTATTATCAAAAAATACTGAATCAGATGTAGCAAATGATGCTTTAAATAAAAGTGTTTTTATTGAATCAAACAAACAATTAGTAAAAGCATTAAGTGACTTTGCAAAGGCTGAGTTATATTTAAAATCAGAAAAATATGATGATGCTATTTTATTATTCCGTCAAATATCTAAAGAACAATCAGGTGAAGATATTGCTGAACTTTCGCTAAAAAATATGATTGAAATTGAATATAAAAGAAAGAATTACAGGATTTCTGCAGATTATTCTGAAGAGCTATTAAAAGATTATCCTGAATCAATTTATGGCGATTTTGTATTAATGATATTAGCCGATAACTATACAAAATTGAATGATAAACAGAATGCTCTTAAATATTATAATGAAATATTAATAAAATATCCGCGCTCTATATATCTATCAGAAACGCGGAAGAAAATTAGATTGCTGCGTGATGAAAAACTTTAAGATTCGTATTCTTCATCCCAAGGATAAACAATTTTTATAGGAATGGCAGTTGGAGTATAATTCATAAAGCTTGGTTTCAAATTATTGGCAAGGTATGCTTCTACTCCTGCTCTTCTAATTGAGCCTACTTCTGCCCATGTCACATAAAGTCCTAAATGTGAAAATGCTTGGATTGCTATATCCTTTTTCAAAGATAATAGCTGAGCTCTAATATTACCTGAACCGATTCTTAACACTTTTTTATCTTTCATACCGGTCCAAATTACATAAACACCTTCCAAATTCTTAAGATATTCGTGATTGATATCAAGTTTTTGGAATTCACACCAAACACCGCCTTTGCATCTGTACCAAATTGACATTAGTCCTCCATTAAAACATATATAGCAATAAACGCAAAACTTATGCCAATTATTTTTAATTATAGTTAGTGATTGTCAATTAATTTGCTAATTAATGACTAGCAAAAATATTACGTATGGCTAAAAAATTAATAAAACTTTTGCAATTAATTAAAAAATCATACGTAATATTTTGATATTACATGTTTTTACTGAGGATTGTGATGATTTCATTCGATTTTTCCGATATTCAATTGCAGATTCAAGATACTGCCAGAAAATTTGCTCGTGAAGAGATTGCTCCTACTGTTATCGAAAGAGATAAGTATTCTATTTTCCCTTCGGATATAGTCAAAAAACTTGGCGAAATTGGTTTTATGGGTATGATGGTGGACGAAAAGTATGGTGGTGCAGGTTTGGATTACATTAGCTATGTGCTAGCTCTTATGGAAATATGCAAAGTGGATGCTTCAATTGGCATTATCGTTTCTGTTCACAATTCTTTAGTCAATTGGATTGTACAAAAATATGGAAATGATTATCAAAAAGATAAGTATTTGCCTCGACTTGCTAGTGGCGAATTGCTTGGTGCATATTGCTTAAGCGAGCCCGAAGCCGGTTCTGATGCTCGCGACCAAAAGACAAGCGCAGAATTTGATGGTGAATATTGGGTATTGAATGGTACAAAAAATTGGATCTCTAGTGGAATTCATGCTGGTGTATATATTGTTTTTGCACAAACTAATCCTGAACTTAAGCATAAAGGCATTGCTGCATTTATTATTGATAGAGATTCTCCCGGTTTAGAGCCCGGAGCAAATGAAGATAAAATGGGTATGCATTCTAGCGATACTTGTTCGATTGGTCTTACAAATGTAAAAGTTCCTAAAGAAAATCTAATTGGTAAGGTTGGCGATGGATTTTATATAGCAATGCAAGGACTTACTGGTGGTAGAATAGGAATTGCTTCGCAAGCTGCAGGTATTGCAGAAGGTGCTTTCGAAGCTGCACTAAAGTATTCACAACAAAGAAAAACATTTGGAGTAGCCATAGCCGAGCACCAAATGATTCAAATGAAATTAGCTCAGATGATTATGAAAATTGATGCTACAAAATTACTTATCTA
>JAUQWR010000070.1 GCA_030835065.1 Candidatus Kapaibacterium sp. | reverse complement strand
AAATTTGTTTTACAGGAACAGTAATAACATCAGATTTACATTCTGCGCCAGACTGAGTAGTAACAATGAATTGAACAGAATATGCTACTTCATCTTTTGGATATTTGCCATCATCATTAGTCCAATCCCAAACTTTCTTAGGTTCAGTTTGACCTAAATCACTTAAAACTTTCCATTCAGAGTTACCGCGTTTAATTTCAAGTCTGCGTTTTGCAACGATAGCATCTTCGATACCATTTTTCAAAACGAAAGTCATTTCTTCAGGTTGTGGGAAAGTAGTTGGATCTTTTTGGAATACAGGTTTGGTGATATTCCAATCATCACAAACGATTTCAACACGTCTATTTTCAACGATACCTAATGAATCCTTTAGGTTAGAAACAACTGCTGGTTTATCTCTGAAAGTAAGTTTCATTCTGTCAGTACTAATTTGCCAAACATCTTTGAAATAGTTATATACTTTTTCAGCACGTTCTTTTGAAAGTCCTGCACGTTTTTCTTCGGCAGTAGTACCGTCATTACAACCAATAATTTCAACTTTAGTAGTTGGGAATTTTTTAAGTCTATAGCCATAAATATTCAAGATATGATAATATTTGTCGAGAGTACCGCCAGCAATTGTTGTATCAGTAAAAATACCAATTTCAGAAGGGTTCTTGAACAAATTATATCTTGAAGGTATAGTAGAAGAACCTAAATCAAAGAATACATAATTAAGCAATGGGAATAAGTCCCAGGTAAGAACTTCTTCCATCACCAAGCCACGATAGCTTGCTAATTCTGGTTTTGATTTTTTAGTACGTTTAATATAATCTGCTTCTGCGATTTCAGTCGAAACAGAAGGACGTTGACCAAGAGTAATTTTAAATTTCACTTCATCAGCAAATTTCTTTGCTTCGTCAGGATCTTCAGTTTTCTTTGGTTTAAAAATTCTTTGAGTATGAACTTTTTTGCCATACTTAAAGTTTTCGGCAGTGATTTCAAAATCGATATAATCGATTGAATCTTTTGGATTGCCATAATCTTGATTCGAAACAATAAGTTCGAATTCAGGTTTGTTTAAAGTAACAGAATCATGAACGATTTTGCCAGTAATAGGATTTTTAATAGCAACTGTAGCAGGAATAAATTCGCCTGAACATTCGTCTACAACAGTAGCAATCATATTAACAGTTCTAAAGAAAGTAGGTACGAAAGCCATGAATATATCAAAATTGCCTTGGTAGCCTTTCAAGTCTGTTCTTTTTGAAGAGAAATAAATAATATCGCCTGAAGCTGGCAAAGTAATAAATTGTTCGTCATCTTCAGTATTGATTGGAGTACCCAAGTTTTGTGGTTTCGACCATTTACCGTTTTCTAATTTAGCAACATAAAAATCTTGCTTACCAAAGTTTGGTGTATGACCATTTGAAGCAAAGAACAGAGTTTGGTTGTCTGCTGCAATAAAAGGAGATACATCAACTCCCTTTGTATTTATTTCTGACAAGTTTTTAGCAGGTTTCCATTCTTCAGTTTCTTCATCCCAATCAGAGTACCAAATATCATTATTTGAACTTTTATTTTCACCATCGCTATTAGGACCTGGTCTTGAAGATACGAAATAAATTCGGCTTTGGTCGGGAGAGATTGAAGGTTGGGAATCCCAATATTGACTATTTACATTTCTACCCAAGTTGACAGGACGACCCCATTTATCACCTTCGATTGTAGTTTTATAAATATCACAATCACCTAAGCCATCTGGTCTGCTACAACCAGTAAAATACAAAGTTTGCCTATCTGCTGCAATAGACGCAGCACCTTCATTTAGCGGAGTATTGACACCTAAATTACCCAAAGCATTAGATGTATCAATATTGAATGGTGCAAAAAACACAGTATCAATTCTGTCTAATTTTTTTGCAGCCCAAAAATCGTGCGATAAATTTCCATTGCTTTTTAGTTTTGAACCTGGTCTGTTAGATACAAAATACAAAGTTTTTCCATCGGCACTAACAGTTGGTGCATAATCCAAATCCGAATGGTTTACTATAGGACCTAGATTAACAATTCTAATACGTACATTAGAAAGAATACCTTGAGAATCATCTTGAGGAACCGGTGCTGAATTTAGCATCAATCCATATAAATTTGTGCCTGCGTCGGCTAAATCTTGGTTTGCATTTGTGTTTGTTATTGTCTGGGCACTCATTGATGCTACTGACAAACAAATCAATACAAGAAAGGCCGATAAGATAGTCGATAATCGTTGCATAAGCTCCTACCTATTAAGTTATAAACTTATTTTTTTATACATTTTTTTATTATTAGTCATTTATTATTATAAATTACTTGAAAATTGCAAAAAATTCAAGAAAATTCTATTATTATTTTTGAAATGTTAACAAATATCTTAAAATTTCATCTTAAATTCAAACATTATGCGCCAATAATTCAATGTAAAGTCCTCTCCAAAGTCCCTTGCGGGATTTAAACTGAGTCTATGCATGTAATAAATAGACAAAAATGTGGTTTTACTTGTCTTAAAATCAAAACCTATTGCTGGCGCTAATCCTAATACTAATGATGTTTTGTCTTTGATTTCTGCATTTTCATATTCTATAAGGTCGCTTTTTGTTTCGTTAAAATATAAATTGACTACTTCACCTGTTGGTAGTGTTGCTTTTTTATCCAATAATGTCCCTGTATGCTTCACATTTGAAGTCAAATTTATTCCAATTGGAACACCTAATTTTAAAAACATTGGATAAAATGGAGACCAAGAAATATAAGGCATTGCAGATAAATAAGAAAAATCATATTCTGCTGTATGCTCTATCTTGCCTGGTATGCTATATATTCTATTTGAGTTTTCGTCTTTATATGTTATTGCTGATACCTCTTGAAATGTGGATCTTACACCCATATAATCATACAATAGGTTTATACCATAAAATAATTGTTCTTTTAATATATCATCTTCATATGTCAAACCTAATGTATATCCAAATTTCACACCATCACTAAACTCACAAGAATCACATGCTACATATCCTGTCCCGGATTGATAATTTTGACCTAATCCAAATAATATTCCAATTCGTGATGGTTCTTTTCTTTCACCGGGTGCAATAGGATTGGAATCGTCCATTTGTGAATAAGCACAATAGTTTATAATTATTATACTTATCAAAATCAATGATACTTTTAATGTCTTCATGGTTAATCCGAAATATTTTATCAATAATTAGACTAAAATTTAATGTAATCAGTTTATAAAAACTGTGATTTTCACTTTTATTAACATAAATAATTTTTCTATATATTAAAAACAAAATTTATATGGATTTAGTTACAAACGAACAAGATTTACCCAAAAAAAGTAAGAATGCTTGGGCTAGATATATCGCCGTCAGATTATTAAGTAGATTTGAGCGTAGTGATTCCTATCTTGATAAACTACTTTCTCACGAGCTTAATCATAATGATTTGTCTCAACAAGACAAAGCTCTTCTCACTGAGCTTGTCAATGGCGTTATTAGATGGAAAGGAAAGTTAGATTGGGCTTTGACTGGCTTCTATAATGGTGATTACCAAAAATGCTTAAATATTGTCAAAAACGCTATGCGTGTTGCTCTCTATCAGATTATGTTTCTCAATAAAATTCCGGTTCCTGCTGCTATCGACGAATCTGTCGAAATTATTAAAAACATTCAAGGTGATAGGACTGCTGGTATTGTAAACGGCGTTTTAAGAAATATTTATCGCAATCTTGATAAGATTAGATATCCGGATCCTGAAGAAGATCCAGTTTATTATTATTCTGTTATTTATTCTCACCCTAAATGGATGGTAAAACGTTGGATTGATAGATTTGGTATTGAAGAAACTGAAAAACTATTGATTGCAAACAACAAGAAACCGCCTGTTACTGTCAGAGTGAATTCTCTTTTGTCTGATGTAGACAAGGTCAAATCTATTTTTGACCAAAATGAGCTTAACTACATTCAAAGTGAATATTTGCCAAATTCTTTAGTGCTTAGTTCGCCTAAATATGATCTTTCTCAAAGTGAATTATTCAAAAAAGGTGAGATTACTATTCAAGATGTAAGCGCATCATTGGCTGCGTCTCTATCTGCTCCACAGGAGGGAATGACAATTATTGATCTATGTGCAGCTCCTGGTGGAAAGTCTTTTCTGATGGCTGAGTTGATGCATAATAATGGTAAAGTCATTTCAATAGACAAATATTCTTCCAAACTGAGCCTTATTGAAGATGGAGCTAAGAGATTAGGTCTGGATTCTACTATTTCTGCAATGATTGAAGATGCTAGAAATATTAGAATGAAAGATAAAGCTGATTTGGTTTTTGTTGATGCTCCTTGCTCCGGCTTGGGTACTCTTCAAAAAAAACCTGATATCAAATGGAAACGCGATATTGATGATCTTGCTGATATTGTAGAGCTTCAAAAAGAAATTATCGAAAATGCTATTAGATTAGTAAAACCCGGTGGAGTTCTTGTTTATTCAACTTGCACTATCGAGCCTGAAGAAAACACTCAAATTGCTCAATGGATACTTGACAATTATTCCGATTTTGAATTAGATCCTGCCGAAAATTATCTGCCAAAAGAAGTTTGTAAAGACGGCTTTATGCAGACTTTCCCGCATCTACATAATAGTGATGGCGCTTTTGCTGCAAGATTTAAACGAAAGGCTTAGAAATTAAAAAAAAATGCCGGCTTCAAACCGGCATTTTTTTTTGTATTTTTAGTTTAGAATTCATCGTAATGCTTGCCACGATTATCTTCTATCTTTGCTTTTTCTTTTACAAATTGGAACCATTGATAGAAAGCTGCTTGGCGAGCTTGATTTTGCAATTGTGTCTTATAATCTTTTACAGCAGCATTGACAGTGTTATCATCTGGTACTGCTTTTGTATTTACTTGGATTATATAGTAGCCTAATTCACCACGAACCGGACCTACTAATTGACCTTGATTTGATTTGAATACTGTAGCTGTTAATGCAAAGTCTTGACCCAAACCAGGAACAACACCATTGTCTTTTACCTGAGCAGTTTTTACATCAAAACCAGTTGCAGTGGCTAATCCAGTTGATTTTACTTGGTTATAAGCTGCTTCAGCTCTTGATTTGATCATATCTAATTGTTTGATTTTCTTAATTTTTGCTGTAATTTCTTCTTTTACATCTTTCAATTCAGCAATACCAGCTTTGCGTTCGTCTACAACTTGAGCTATAATATAACCATAGTTTTTCATTTCTCTTGGTTTGAGCACATCGCCCACTTTAGCATCAAATATTTCGTTAGTCAATGCTCGTGAATTCATTACTGGGCGGTTTTTATCAAAAAATGGTGTTTCTACCGAATTCAATTTCAAGTTTTTAACGACTGTTTCGAATGTAGTGCCCGCTTCTACTTGTGTAGAAATTGAATTGGCATCCATTCTGATTTTGTTTCTTGTAGCTTGAGAAATTTGAGGAACTAGCTTAATTTCGCTATATTTCAATTCTTCAGATTTTTTATCAGTTACTTTTATTACATGATAGCCAAATTGAGTTTCTACAGGACCGACAATAGAACCAACAGAAGCTGCAAAAACAGCATCTTCGAATGGTTTTACCATTTTGCCTTTACTGAAGAATCCAACATCGCCACCTTGAGAAGCAGAACCTTTGTCTTGAGATAATTCAGCAGCCAATTGAGCAAAATCTTCGCCAGACTTAGCACGCTTCATAATTTTTTCTGCTTCTGCTTTTGCACTATCTTTATTATTATTTGCACTAATCAAAATATGGCTAGCTTTAGCAACTTCTTGCTCGCCAGTTCTGCGACCATCTACTCTGAAGAAATAAGTTCCGTCTGGCAATCTTACAGGACCAATTACTTGTCTATCAGGAGCATTTGTAAAATATGCCGCGTGGAATGGTTAGATATCTTGCAATAGCTTCCAATCGTTTTCTGTTCCACTATATTCATTCAACTTAACAGTAAAAATACTATCAGTCATTTCTGAATATGTACCTTTTTGAAGTTCTCTCAAAATATTATCGATTTTTTTGTTTGTTCTAATAGAATCATCTGATGATGGAATCAATGGAATCGAAACAAATTTAATCTTTCTTTGTGGTTTTTGAGTATAATATTGTTTATGTTCATCATAGTATTTTTTGATTTCATCTTCATTTACTTTTATTTGGTCGGCTTTGATATCATTAATGCTAAAATGAATATAGCTGATATCTGCATTGCTATTATCTGATTTAAATTTTGTTTTAGCAAAATTCGGAGATATAATAGAACCTGAAGTTCCAACAGCAGAAACCAATCCTTCAGCTAATTTTTGCTGACGCAAATATTTAGAAATTTCAATTAATTGATTTCTAAAATCTGCTACAGCTTTTGCTTTTTCTTCAGCAGGAATTTTTGTAGGATCTGCACCAAGATAATTGACAACTCTTTCAGGATCAGTTACTAATTCTAAATACAACTTTTTATTGAATTTTCCTGTCGAATCTGTAAATGGACGACGGAAATAGTCAGGAGGATTATCCAACATAACATCAAGAATTTCTTCATCAGTAACAACTATACCAACCTTTGAAGCTTCTTGTTTAAGTAAAATTTCTTCTACCATTTCGTCCCAAACTTGAGATCTGACAGTTTGATAATCAATTTCTTCGTCAGGACTTTTCTGATTAGCTCTCATTTGTTCAATACGTTGATTGACTTTGGCTTCGTAATCTTTAAATAATATTTCTTCACCATTAATATCTGCAATCACTGCAGTTTGTGCTGTTTGACCTTTTTGCATAAGTGATTGAATATCTGCATCGCTCAATACCATGAAGCCCACAAATACTACGACGAACACTGCAAAAGCCCAACCGGAAATCTTCCGAATACGTTCAAATGTTCCCATTAAAAAGATAACTCCTTTATTTTATATAATTAGATTAATTTCAATATTTAACAATATTACAAATCAACACAAGCTACAAATTTAATTACGTTTGATTAAATTTCCAATGATTTTATTCTATATTAATAAGATTTAGTTAAAATTTATAACTTTATCTACAAATTTCATCGATTTATATTAACTTTCTTTAGCAATGGGTAATTTAATTCCCTTAGTTTTACAACTATAAAATATGTACCATTTGTAAGATTATTTAAATTAATACTTTCAAAATCATACATTTCATTATAAAAAGTATTTCCCATTACATCATATATGCTAATTGATTCAATATCATACTGATTATTCTTCAAAATTATTTTTGAATTTGAAATATAAAAATATTCTTCAGAATTATTATCAAACACAAATCCTGGTTCATTAAAAATTGATATTATACCATTAAATGGCTCTTTAAAAGTACCGGCATAGCTTAATGCCCAAACAGCAATTCCACCAATCCCTTTGTTTTTTACAGACAAATATTTTTCTGCAAGGCTCAAACTATCGTCGTACCATACTTGATACCACTTTCCGTTTTCGTTATAAGTCATCCAAGGCACTTTATACAAATCGTCTCTCTGGGCTGAGTGGCTCGCAGCTAATGTTTTTGCCTCTGCATAAGTAACTGCTTTTCCGGATTCTACTACTTTCGACATTTTTTCAGCACTCTCGGTAACCCAACTATAACCATACCAAGGTACACCAAGAAGCAATTTTGATTTTGCAAGTCCTTTATTTATATAGCTATCGATTGATTTATCAATATTATAATTTCCACCATATAGTGGTGCTACTGGTCCGGCATTTTGGCTGCCACTGTAGTAATAGTCATAACCCATCATAATAAAAAAGTCAATATGTTCGCTTAATTTTACTACATCAAATGAATTATTCCAATCGACTGCAGGTAGGCAAAGAGAAATTTCTGTCTTTGGTAATGCGGCTTTGAGTTTTGTTTTAAAATCACTTACAAAACTCACCAAATCATCCTTTTCGGATGAAGCAACTGATTCGAAGTCAATATTAACTCCATCGCCTCCTCTCTGTTTTATTAATTTTATTACAGAGTTGATTAGAGTATCTCTTTTAACTGGATTTTTTAGAATTGCTTTGTTTGATTCTGCACCAAAAAGAGTAAGCACTGGCGATATTTTCACTTTCTTTGAATGAGCATAACTTACCATTGCTGTAGATTCCCATCCTCTGCTATTAGATATTTTACCAGTAGCAGTATCAACTTCTAAAGAAAAATATCCAATATGAGTAAGGGCTGAATAATTATAAGATAGGTAAGAATTTTTACTTGCCCAATAAACATGAAATCCAAATGATTTTATATTTAATGCAGAGATATCATCACTCGGTAACGCAATTTCTGAATTTGAAAAATCAAAACCTTGTGCGCCGAGTTGCATTTCTTCTTGAATTTTTACATCTCTTTGGAGCAATGGTTGTGCATTAGCAAACTGGATAAATCCAATTAAGACAACAAGAAACGTTGTTAATCTCTTCATATTCTCTTTCACTGTTTTTTAGCTAAATTAACAAATAATTACAAGATATGCAAAAATGAAGCCAATGTTTTTTTATGTTTTTGCTTTTTATTTTCTATTTAAAAAGCAAGGCTTTAATACTTCTACTCTAATGAGTTTAATATTAAAGCCTTAAAATAAATTTAGCAATAGTAAATTGCAAAGTTAGATTTAGTCTATCTTCATAGATTTGATTGATTTTTCGAATACAGGCAAGTAGCTTGCTTCTTCGACAACAAACCAATAAATAGTAATTTTATATAATTTTGCATTTTTCAGAGTAAAAATTGTTCTGCCTTTTACGTTGGCTGTTGGTTTATAATTTACCAAATAAGCATCAGCTCCGCTCAAACTTGTTTTTGATGCAGGAGATGCATTTTTGAAAGCAGCTGAGTTTTCATCCACAATTTTCTTTAAATCTTTAGTTTTTGAAGCATCAACAACATCCACTTGAATCATACAATCTGCACGGCGTTTGCCAATATACTGCAATGAAGAAATAGCATTTTTTGCTGTTCCTCTTGTCGAGCTGAAATTGTCTGGAATTTGAATTGAATATCCAGGACCAGTTTTTAAAGTCATTGTTTCGGATGCTGGTGGTTCTTCTACTTTAGGAGCATCTGCAGTTGAAGCAGCTACTTCTTTAATTTCAGCAAGTTTTAAAGAGCTTGCAATCTGGGCAAATTGGTCTTTATACTTGTCCCATCCGCCGCCAAAAGCTTCCATAATCAAAACTGTAGCTGTTTTTTCATCTTTTTGAGCAAAATACATTTCACCTGTAAACACACCATCATTCAATTCGAATGAATAGCTCAATTTAACGCCTTGCTTGCCATCAATTGTTGTATTTTCTTTTTTATAGATTGATTCTTCGAATCTCTTTCTGCCGTCAATAATTTTGTCTAATGTTTTAGCAGAGTCTAATTCAATAACATAAACTTCAACTCTTGCGCCTGGGATACCTTCAGGATCATAAGTACCAAAACGTTTTTGTGCTTCAGTAGTAGAATAGCACGACATTCTAGTGCCAGGGCTAGATTTCATTACCCAATTTGATGGATACTTAACTGAAAAATTAGTCTCGGTATCGGTATAAACTTTTAAATCTTGAATATCAACCGGATTGCCGTATTTATTGCCACAACTGCCGACAACAAACGAAATAGCAATCAACGCAACAAATAAGCTGAAAAATTTTTTCATAATTATCTCCCATAATAGATAAAAAATTACAACATTCTATATTTACTCTAAAATATGAATAATCATGGAAAATAAAAAGAATTAATTATTATTTGCTCCTTCACTTATCCAAGTTCTAATACCCTTTTTGTGATTTTCAGTAATATTTCCTCTATAAAAATCTGTCAAATGGGGTACTTTATCTTCTATTATCTGAGTTAGTCTTGAGGCATTAGGATTATCGATTACCACTACTCCCAAAGCAGACATTAATGAAGGATAGTAAGTCAATACTATGCCCCCAGCTTGTGATTCTGTGCTATGGCAGCCTGCATACCCACAATTCAAAGTTAAGAATGGTAGCACATGCTGATTGAAACTCACATTTTTTTCCGGGAAGACTATATCTTTGCTATTTGAGATAGAGTTGTCGCAACCCCACCCTACTAATAGCACGAAACATAAAGCCAAAAAAGCTCTCCACATTAGTAGCTTTCCTCTATAGTTGGGAATTGAGAATTTTTAATGTCATCGGCATAATGTTTTACTGCCGTTTTT
>JAUQWR010000783.1 GCA_030835065.1 Candidatus Kapaibacterium sp. | reverse complement strand
ATTAGCAAAAAAGTTAGGTGCTGATGATTATGGAATGAAAAAGTATGTTTTTGTATTAATCAAATCCGGAACGAATACAAGTACAGACAAGGCTTATAAAGACTCTTGTTTTGCAGGGCACTTTCGAAATATAAACAAATTAGCTGCCGAAGGAAAGTTGATTGTAGCGGGTCCTATACAAAAAAATGAAAAAGCAATCAGAGGAATATTTATTTTGGATGCTGTAGATTTTGAAGAAGCTAAAACACTATTAGCGGAAGATACTGCTATCAAAGAAGGCTTTTTGGATTACGATCTGTTCTTTTGGTATGGCTCGGCTGCTCTGCCTATATATTTGGAAACTTCAGAAAAAATCAATAAATTTAATATAAAGTGATGTTTAAAAGAATTAAATGGTTGTTATGAAAAAAATTTCTTTGGAATTGAAATGGGCACTTATTTTGGGAATAGTTCACTTATTCTTTATTCTTATTGACAGACTATTTGGTATATATGAATTTGAGAGTATTAGCAAAATAGTATTTTCAGGTATTCCTTTTACTATTTCTTCGATTTATAGTTTCACATTTGCTTTGTTTAATATTAAATCTCGAAGATTGCTTGGTGAAATGACTTATAAAGCCGGGTTCAAATCAGGGACTATAATAACTTTGTTATTCTTACTTTTATTGCCTATCATACATTCACTGGCATATTTGGCAAATCCAAACTACTTTTCGGATGCAATACAATATGCAATTGTAAATAATAAATTGACATTAGAGCAAGCCCAATTTCAGTATAGTTTTACATTTTATTTAATAACTAATATTATAGCTTCTACATTTAGTGGATTATTGATGTCTTCATTAATACCATTAATTGTAAATAAACTCAAGTTAAAAGCAGAGCAGGCATAAGCTGTCTTTAAAATTGAAATTAAAGTATAGTGGAATTGGATACTATGTGTCATATATGTTATCTATATGATACATAATTCACAAAATAAAATTTAATAAAGCATATCAAGGCAGTTGATAACATCGATTATGTGATTGATTAATAAGAAATTAAAACTGGCGTTGATATGCGTTATTATTATTATTAAATAATTTTTATTAATTATAAATTTTAATAATTTAAGCACATAGTTAGTTGTCACTACAACAAATAGGTGCTTAATGAAAAATTCAATCAGAGTATTGGGCTTAATCTTAGCGATGCTATTATGTACAAATAGTAGTTATGCCCAATTTTCGACTTATGGTCCTGATCAGAGATATCAATCCTATATCTATGAGAATGAGACCTTGAGCATACCACCATTGAGGACGGATATGTCTAAAGACTGTATGGTGGGTTATATTGCTATGGATTCAATATCCAAGATGGTTCCAATCGAAGAAGTGTTAAATTCTCCACTATCAACAAGTCTCGATTCGATGAGAGTTGCTGCAAGATTTATGTATGCAGTAACAGAGTATAGCCCAAAACTATTGAGGAATTATATGTTTGTAACACGAGATATTCTTCAAACAGGGCATTATCTTTCATTTCCGGCTAATTCCTATTATGGGCTAAATCATGCAATTCAAAGCAGAATCAATGAATTTGGCAAAGACTATGCAATGCTTTGCTTAGCTCATTATATTCTTAGGGTTAGAGTAGATCAGGTTATTTCCGGAGTAGATACAACATATCCGGGCGAACCGATACCATGGACAAATGTTTCGTGCACAGTTATTCAAAGGATAAAAGGAATTTATCTTCCAAATAATTGCAAATATGAGGCAAAAAGAGAAAAATCAGATAAAATCCAGGTGGTTGGTGATAATTGTTTGAATTTTGGATACCCGACATTTTGGAATACAAATACTGGATTTGATAGTCAGAGAGGCAAAAACACAAGCACTACAATGAGAATGGTCAATCCAGGCGAAGAGTATTATGTATTTTTGGTTCAAATGGCTTATAATGATAATGCTGATGTATTAGTGCCTGTTAATCAACTCGAAACAAGTGGTGGATTATTTAAAATATCTAACGGTATGGTCGAAGATGAATCTGATTTTTGGGGTTTAGGCAAAAATCCGATGGATGCAGACTTCTATACTTATATCATGAATCTCATCAAAAATTTAAAATTATGGTGGGTAAAATGAAAAAGTTAATTTTATTTGTCATTATAGTTTTGGGGATTAATACTGAGGTTTATTCCCAATGTGGCAATCTGCATTTTCAAGCAAGTTCATGTTATAGTGAGTCAGAACAATCAACAGTTACTCCTTTGAGTGACGGATGTGAACATTGGCCTGCTCCAGCAATTAATAATGGTCCTCATATTGCAAGATATCAAAATCAGCTTACAGTAAATCCACCAACGGGAGCAAACCATGTGATTGCATTCAATGCAAATAATGCTCAAGCATTTATGGACTGGGCTAGAGGGCATTGGTCACTTCAATGCTCTTCTCCACGTGGGCTTACCTGGCAGGCAACTAATAGTGGTGGTGAATTTTACTGGTCATCAGATCCGACCGTGATCGGTGCCACTACTTTTGCTATTGGCAACTCAGCATTAGATAGAATGAATTATGCAATCATTGTTGACTCATCAGGCTGCAGCCCATCGAGTCCAAGAGGACGGAGTGAAATAATATTTAATAATACTAATGAATTATGGGTACAATTGCCTCAATATAGGTGGTCAACTACTCCAAATGCCTGTGTTTCGCCATTAGTTTGCTTAGATTTTCAATCAATTGCTCTTCATGAATTAGGGCATTATGTGGGCTTGGCTCATGATGGACCAAATTCTGCTGTTATGGTACGATATTATAGAGGTAGAAATATTAATTTTGATATGTGTGATGTTGATAGATTTAGAAGATTATATTGTATTCCTTCGGTTGGTAGACCGGTAGATGTATTTGAAAATATTAAAGGTGAAAAAATTAGTTTAGAAATTTATCCAAAACCATGTGATAAGTATATTAATATTAAGTTTAAAATGGAATTACAAGAAAGAACAAGTATTTATTTATGTGATTTATTAGGAAATACCATAAGTTTGTTTGCAGATGAAATTTTTAATGAAGGAGATCATAATTTAAGATTTCCAATAAATGATATTCCGGCAGGTATGTATATTTTAAATTTTGAATATGGAAAATATAGAATAAGCGAAAAAGTAATAGTATTAAAATGATAAGTATAAATTAATAAATAAAACAAGGGGCAGATTATTCTGCCCCTCAATTTTAATAAATCAGAAAGTAACATCTTTAAAATCGCCAAGCATAGCAATACCATTTTTGGCTTTGACGTCGTCAGGATCTAATTCCAAAGCTTTTTTGTAGCATTGGCGAGCTTCGTAGCGTTTTTCTAAATTCATTAAAGCATCGCCAAGAAGAGCATGTGTAGCAGCTGATTCAGGATTGATTTCTATCACTTTCGAAAAACATTCGGCAGCTTCTTGGTATAAGCCCAATCTGAGTGAAGTAACACCAAGATGGAAATATGCAATAGTAAATTCAGGACTCATCTTAGTAACATGAATATAATGTTCGCGAGCTTTATTTAAGTTGCCTCTATGATAGAAAATAATTCCTAACCAATAATGAGCAAGCAAAAATTCAGAGTCAAGTTCTAAAACTTTTTGTAATTCGGCAGTAGCCATTCTAAATTTAGCTTCGCGATAATAAGCCAAGCCCAAATCATAGTGTGCAGTAGGAAATCCAGGTAATAGAGCAACAGACTTTTCGAGATGCTCTATAGCGTCTTTGAGTGCGCCAAGCCTATAAAAAACATTGCCTAAATGTTTGTGAACAATACCTAAGTTAGGTTCGGTTTCCAAAGCTTTTTTGTAATGATTAATAGCTTCGTGGTATTTGCCTTTGGTTTCGGCATCATAAGCAGCCAAAACGTGAGGATTGTCCGAATCATAATTACTTGCAGTCATTTTTTCCTCCGATATAATAAGAATTAAATAAGCTTGATTGGTTTTGGCTCTGCAGAAGAATAATCATAAAATCCTTTTCCAGACTTTCTACCAAGAAAACCTGCAGCAACCATTTTTTTAAGAAGAGGAGCCGGACGGTATCGCGGATCTCCCAAATCATTATGCAGTACTTCAATGATTGCAAGAACAGTATCCAAGCCAATCAAATCTGCCAAAGTGAGTGGTCCCATCGGGTGAGCAAAACCGAGTTTTGCAGTATTGTCGATATCTACTATAGATCCGACACTTTCCATAAGAGCAAAAATTGCTTCATTAATAAACGGCATAAGAATGCGGTTGGCTATAAATCCCGGATAATCATTTGCTACAACCGGAATTTTCTCTAATTTTAGAGTTAAATCTTTAATTAAATCGAACACCTGATCGGTGCAAGCCAAACCACGAATAATTTCGACAAGTTTCATCATTGGTACCGGATTCATAAAATGCATTCCGATTACTTTGTCTGGACGTTTAGTTTGTGATGCAATCTCAGTGATGGATATAGTAGAAGTATTTGATGCAAAAATTGCTTCAGAATTTATTGCCGAATCCAATTCTCTAAAAATTTTAAATTTTAGTTCTTTGTTTTCGGTAGCAGCTTCGATAACAAGCTGAACAGACTTTGCATCATCGAAAGAGCTAACAGGCAAAATCTTAGATAGAGTTGCTTTTGCAGTATCGTCGGATATAGTGCCTTTTGCTACTTGTCTGTTAAGATTTTTTTCGATAGTAGCCAAACCTTTGTTGACTGCAGATTCGTTGATATCATAAAGAGCAACATTAATACTATGCATTCCGAGAACATGTGCAATACCATTGCCCATAGTACCAGCACCAATCACTAAAACGTCTTTAATTTCCATAACGACCCTTGTATGTTCGTTTGTGAATAATGTGTTTTAGTAAGTTAAACGAAGCAAATAAATTTCAATTTTATTAATTTTTAGTTTAAACAAAATTTTTATAGAAATATTTTTGAAAAACCTGAAATAATAGAATAAAAAACAAACAAAAAATTTTCTAATAATTAACTAATTTATTAAATTAAAATTTCATATTTTTCGTTTTATTAATGTTATAAAACGGTAAATTTATTTTTAGAAGATAGGAGAGAGAAATGGCACATCCGCTTCATTTGACAGACGCATTGTTTGAACAAGAAGTAATTAATTCAAATGTACCAGTACTGATAGATTTCTGGGCTACATGGTGCGGTCCATGCAGAATGATTGCCCCATTTATCGATGAATTAGCAAATGAATATGAAGGCAAAGCAAAAATTTGCAAATTAGATGTTGATAATAATCAAGAAACAGCAATGAATTTAGGTATTCGTTCGATTCCAACTATTGTTATATTCAAAGGTGGCGAAGCTGTTGATAGAATTATTGGCGCAGTACCTAAGCAACAAATTGTTGATAGATTGAATGCACACTTATAATTTGTGTTGTTAAAATGTCGAAACAAGCAATAAATGAAGACGAACTTAAATTAATACATACCCGACACATTGAGAAAATGTTCGGCTGCGGGTTAGTTTTTTATAAAACTGCTTGAAAAATTTGCAGCGGCAATTGGGAGTTTACTCAGTTGCCGTTTTTGCACTTTAAAATGTGAAAAATAAATTTTAAATAAATTTTTATGAGGAAACAATGGATTCTTTGATTTTTGATATTCAGGCACGTGAAATAATTGATTCACGCGGCAACCCAACTTTGGAATGCGACGTAATTCTCGAAGATGGTTCTTTTGGTAGAGCAGCTGTCCCTTCTGGAGCTTCAACAGGCGAATACGAAGCATGCGAATTGCGCGACGAAGACAATAAATCGCGCTATATGGGCAAAGGCGTTCAGACTGCAGTCGATAACGTTAATACTATTATTGCTGATACTTTAGTAGGATTGGATGCTACTGATCAAAAACGCATTGATAATTTGATGATCGAACTTGATGGCACTCCTAATAAATCAAAATTGGGTGCGAATGCAATTTTGGGTGTTTCTTTGGCATGCGCTAAAGCCGCTGCTATGTTTTATGGTCAGCCTTTATATCAGTATCTTGGCGGTAAACGTGCGGAAGTATTACCTACTCCAATGATGAATATTATCAATGGTGGCAAGCATGCCGATAATAATGTTGATATTCAAGAATTTATGATTATGCCTGTCGGCGCAGCTACTTTCAAAGAAGCTTTAAGAATGGGTGTAGAAATTTTCCATGCTTTGAAAAAAGTTTTAAAAGGCAAAGGTTATAACACTGCTGTAG
>JAUQWR010000782.1 GCA_030835065.1 Candidatus Kapaibacterium sp. | reverse complement strand
GCTGGGCATAAGCACCTCAAAAAATTATTTAAAGAAAGAATTCAATGACTCAAACATTGCAATACCATCATCGCAACCCAAGCGTTTGTCGCTATATCGTTCGGGATGTGGCATCATGCCGAGTACATTTCCTTTGTCGTTTATAATACCTGCAATATTGTTTATCGAACCATTTGGGTTAAATTCTTGTTCGACAATACCATCAGGCGAAGAATATCTGAAAATAACTCTATTGTTGTCTTCCAATTCTTTAATAGTATCAGGATCGGCAAAATAATTACCTTCGCCATGAGCAATAGGAATACGAATAACTTGGTCTAAAGCCAATTTATTAGTAAAGGCAGAGGAATTATTAATAGTTTTTAGATAAACATCTTTGCAAATAAAATGTAAAGATTCGTTTCTAAGTAAAGCACCGGGAAGCAAACCAGCTTCGGTCAAAACTTGAAAGCCGTTACAGATGCCCATCACATATCCGCCTTTATTGGCAAAATCTACAACTTCTTTCATAATGGGAGAGAAACGAGCGATAGCACCACATCTCAAGTAATCACCATAAGAAAATCCGCCTGGAAGAATAATGCAATCAATACCATTTGGAATAGAAGTATCTTTATGCCATAAATTAACGACATCAGCGCCCAACATCGATCCAGTAGCAAAAATAGCATCATGATCGCAATTGGAACCCGGAAAAGTAACTACACCGAATTTCATTTATCTTACGCTTCCTTAATGTCAATAAAATAATCTTCAATAATTGGATTTGCTATCAAACCTTTGCAAGCTGCGTCGAGTATTTCCAAAGCCTTTTCTTTGTTTTCTGCACTAACTGCTAAAGTAACAAATTTGCCGATTCTAACACTGCTAATCATCGGAAAATCAATGGCTTTTAATGAATTTTCGACTGTCTTGCCTTGTACGTCGAGTATGCCTTGTCTTAATGTTATTTTTATTTCTGCCAAGTAGTTCTGCATTTGGTTTTCCCTTATCATTAATTATTATGATAAATCATTGCTCACAAAAAAATAAAATTAAGAAAAAATCTCAAATTTTCCTAATTTGTTCAGTATTATATATAAATTTGAAACAAATTTGTAA
>JAUQWR010000781.1 GCA_030835065.1 Candidatus Kapaibacterium sp. | reverse complement strand
TGAATTTTACTCTGGAAAACAAGGGAAATATTGTAATTTTCTCTTTAAAGAACCAAAATGTTGACGGACAAGTAGCCGCTCAATTCAAAGCAAAGTTATTGATAACAGCTCAACCGGATATCGAAGGACTGATTATAGATTTGTCTTCGGTCGAAGCTATGGATAGTTCAGGATTAGGTGCATTATTACTTGCTCACAGACAATTGAAAGATCACGACGTTCCCGTTATTCTTACTGGTGTTCAGGATTTTGTTAAGTCTCTGATGAGTATTACTAGAATTGATGAGCTATTTGAATATTACGAGACTACCGAAGAAGCTTTGCAGACTTTTCAGGATGCAATTGAAGAATAGAAAAAAAAGCCATGTTTTTTACATGGCTTTTTTGTTATATAGGGAAAGAGGCAGTAAATACCGTCCCATATTCCATATCGGACTCAAATCGTATTCTGCCATTCAAATATTGTTCGGTTATTAATTTCATGCTATAAGTTCCGATTCCACGACCTACACCTTTTGTGGAAAAAGAACGCTTGAATAGTTTTAGTTGGACGTCTTCAGGTATAAAAGTAGAATTGTGTACCCAAAATTCGACATTAGAGCTTGTACTATTGCATCCAATAGTAACCACACCATTGATAGGAGTTGCCTCGACAGCATTTTTAAGCATATTAAGAAGCACACGTCTCAATAAAGTATAATCAGTCTTAAAATCAATATTAACAGTGCAGGAATCTATGTCTATTTTCTTATTTTTCAAAGAGTAATATCTGCCAAAAACAGTAACCATTTCGCTTACAATATCAAGAGTATTGACGTTAGTGATATCAACTTTCAACTCAGAAGTTTCAGCAGAACTAAGAATACTTTGAGCTCTAATTTCATCTATCAGCTTTTCAGAAAGCCAATAAATCAAATCACTGAATTCATCGACTTCTTCCGGAGCATCTTTTAGAATTGTAGCAAGGCCATTGAGCCCGCCAGCAGTATTCATAACATCATGGAAAAACATACGCTCAAGTACTTGACGCCTTTTTTCGCTACTAATATCGCTAAGAGCAATAATTGCATATTTTTTGCCACGACTTTCGAAAGGTGAAGCCCAAACACGAAAGTCTAAAGCTTTGCCGGTACCGGATTGTTCGATTCGGCATTCATTGATTTTTTCGACTCCGGACAAACCGGATTTCAGAGCATCAAGAGCACCACATTGAGTACATTCGGCAGTCGATCCACATCCTTCTTCGCTTTCAAGAGCATTTTTGCATTTCAGTATATCACCTGGCAATTTACCTAAGAATTGGTATGATTCTCCAAGTGTTTCTTTTAATTTTCTATTGCCAAAAACTATCTGTCTTTCTTCATTAACCAGAAAATACAAATCCGGTACTGCATCAACAAAAGGTGCAATATACTCTAATCCTTCTAGTTCAAATTCTTCCATCTCAAAGTTCAAATTTATTATAAAATTGCAATATATGAATAAGAAAGGATAATTAAAAGTTTTATTATATTTGGGGCAAATATTAGTTCACTAGTTGGCTGAGAAGTGAATCTTTTTTTCGAATTAGTTCGGACTGACGTATCAACAACCTATCTTGATGATCATTATCCGCAATTTTCATCATATTCCTGATTTCTGCCAATTCATTGTCTATATATATTAGTTCTAATCTTGTTTTGGCATCCTTTAATACTTTTTTGTAATCAGGATCTTTAAGCTCTGAACCAAATTTTTCCCAATTTTCGCTAGGCTTAAGTATTGATATTGCCAATTCAGTAATAGATGATAATATTTTTGCATTAATAGTCTCGTCATCTGTCAATTCTTGTGTAATATTGAGAGAATCGGAATATTCCAATATAATTGAGTAGATTAACTTACCTGTTTCGCTTAAGAAATTTGATTCCTTCAGGTTTAAATCATTCAAAATGTAGTTGAATATTTTAGGACCTTGGAGCGCATACTGCAGTACTAGTTTTTCTTCAGGAAGAATTTCTTCTAAATCAATTACAAATTCGTCATTAATTATTCGTTCATTTTGTACTTCCGATAATTGCTTTAAATCCGGCTGAATTTTATTAGAATCAATATTCTTTTTAGCTTTGTTTACTAATTCTTGTTTTTCGTTGTAAATTAATTTCAACTGATTTTCGCTAAGGTCGAATATATCTGCTATTCGAGACAAATAGAAATCATGCTGAAGCATATCAGGAATTTTGCTAATAAGGCTAACAATCGAACGAACTGCATCAGCTTTTGAAGAAGGATTATCCATTGCTCCTTCTTTTTTTATTTCATTAGCCATATAATCGATAAAATTGACAGCATTTGCAATATGATATCTGAAAGGTTCAGGTCCATTATTTCTAACCAGACTATCCGGATCTTCGCCGGCAGGAAGCCTGGCAATTTTCACTTCAAATCCGTTTTCCAAAGCTAATTCAATTCCTCTATCAGTAGCTTTTTTCCCGGCAGAATCGGAGTCGAACACTAAAAATAAAGATTTAGTATATCTTCCAAGTAAATTCAACTGGTCTTGTGTAAATGCAGTTCCACTTGTGGCAACAACGTTTCGTATATCTGATTGGTGAAGTGTTAGAGTATCAGCATATCCTTCTACAAGTATAGCAGATTTTTCGTTTCTTATTGCATTTTTTGCTTCATACAAACCATAAAGTACTTTGCTCTTGTCGTAAACCAGAGATTGGGGAGAGTTGATATATTTAGGCTGATCCGGTTCGTCAGTAATTTGACGAGCACCAAAACCAATAACTCTGCCAATAATATCTTTAATGGCAAACATAGCCCTACCCCTGAATCTATCATATTTTTTACCATCTTCACGAACTACCAATAATCCGGAATCAATCATAGATTGTTCATCAATTTGGTACTGGCTCAGGTATTTGTTCAATTTGTCGTAGGAATCAGGTGAATAACCCAGAAGGAACTGTGCAATTAAATTATCAGAAAAATCTCTTTTTTTGAAGTATTTAATAGCAATATCAGCTTCTTTAGTATAAAGTAATTTATTGAAAAATTCGGCACTTATTTTTAAAGCTTTAAAAGCTAAGTCAGTTCTTGACGAAGATTCTGATTTCTCTTCAACAGAAGGAATAATAATGTTATATCTTTTGGCAAGATATTCGACAGATTCATTGAAACTTAGTCCAAGGTAGTCTTTTAGAAAAGAGAACACATTACCGGATTTTTTACAGCCAAAACAATGATAAACACCAATATCTCCGGATACAGAAAAAGAAGGTGTTTTTTTATCTTCGTGGAAAGGGCATAAGCCCACATGCCTATTACCAGCTTTTTTTAAATGAACATATTCCCCAATAACATCAACTATATCAGCTTGATACTTAATTTGATCGATAATATTTTGTGGAATTTTCAATTAAATCACTTCAGAAAAAAGTTTTACAATAGAATTGTCAATAGACTCTGCTAATAATTGTTTAATTGATTTATTCAATTTTGGATGTATATAGTTAGGTACTAAATCATTAGCAGGAATTAGTACGAAATTTCTTTCATGCATTCTTTTATGTGGAATCGTAAGTAATTCATTTTCAATAATATTCTTTCCATAAAAGATAATATCAATATCGATTTCGCGTTCGTGCCACCTTAGGCGGTCTATTCTTCCAATTTTCTTCTCAATATCTTTGCATCTATCAAATAATTCAAATGGTTTAAGTAAAGTTGTTCCGCATACAGTCAAATTTAAAAACCAAGGCTGGTCTAAATATCCATAGGGTTCGGTTTCATAAACATTAGAAACTCTAACATTGGATAATACTTTATAAGCAGAAAGCATTGCTAAGGCAGACTCCAGCAATGCTTTTCTATCAGCAAGATTTGTTCCTAAAGAAAGAAGAACAAATTCTTCATTTAATTCATTAGACATTTTCGTTTAATTGACGTTCTATAGTTTGTTCGGATTCGACATAATCAACAATAGCTCGCAGTGGTACACCAATTTTGCGAATGCGAACAGTTGCTTTAAGCATTTCCGGAAATTTTTCATTCAGCATATTAAGTATTTCGTTGGCTATAGTTTCAATTAGGTTAAGTGATTCGCCTTCCATTACTTCGCTAATACAGAACAATGCTTCTTCGTAGTTTAAAGCATCATTGACG
>JAUQWR010000780.1 GCA_030835065.1 Candidatus Kapaibacterium sp. | reverse complement strand
AGATGATAAGTATTTGGTGGGACCTAATAATGGAATATTCTCATATATTCTAGACCGGCATAAATTGCAGTTTGCTGTAAAGATAAGTAATCATAAGTTTTTATTAGATAATATCAGTAATACATTTCATGGAAGGGATGTATTTGCACCGGTATCAGCACATTTGTCAAAAGGGACAGATCTGAAAGAATTAGGTGAATTAGCAGATATTAGTGAAATAATAAGACTATCTAACCTGAAAGTAGAAAGAATTTCGAAGACTTATTATCAAGCAGAGATAATATGCAAAGATAGATTTGGAAATTTAATTAGCACAGCCGATAGAATATTTTGCGATAAGTTAAAAAAGGAATCAGAAAACTTGCTATTTAAGATTGGTGATGTAAGTATCAATGGAATTTCTAATACTTATAGCGATGTAGGCGAAGGTGCAGCATTAGTATATATAGGAAGTTCAGGATTTTTGGAGGTAGGAATTAGAAACGGTTCATTTGCAGATCAATACAAGAAGCATCCAATAAAAGATATAAAGATACATTTAATACAAAAGCAATAGAAAGCAATAAAAAAAGGAAAAAGTGCTCCGGCAAATCCGAAGCACTTTTGAAAAACTATTTCCTTTTTTTATGGCGATTCTTACGAAGTCTTTTCTTTCTTTTGTGGGTCGCCATTTTATGTCTTTTTCTTTTACGTCCGCAAGGCATACAAACCCCCGTTATTATTAATTGAACATATATTTATATTATTACTATTCGCCGTTTTTATCTTTCATAGAGTCATTAACTTTGTTTAAGAACTCAGGTGATGGTTTGAATACTGGAACGTAACGTTTTTCTAACGGAACTAATTCACCAGTTTTAGGGTTACGAGCCATACGAGGTTTTCTGCTTTTTGATTTGAAAACTCCAAAGCCACGTAATTCAATTCTTTTGCCTTCTGCAATTGAATTGATTATGCTTGTGAATACGCCGTCAACCACTGCTTTTGTTTCAATTTTTGTCAGTCCGGTAGCTTTTGCTATTTCGTCAACAATATCTGCTTTTGTCATAATTTTCCCAAAATAATATTATTAAACATATATCTAATTTTAATTTTCAAAGTATTAAGAGAGCAAATTTACAAAGAAGTTACGTAAATTCAAAAAAATCAATTAAATTTTTATAGAAAAAGTTTTCTACAAGGCATTTTTTTTAGATTTTACCTTGATTTTACAATAAAATCTTTTGTTTATTCGGAAAATATTTTTTTTATATAAACACTATTAGCATCCAGGTTTCGTTTTATTTCATGTTTTTTAGTTCGAACAAATAATTTGTTTAACTTTACCAATAAATGGAGAAAAAATGGGGTTATTAGTAGGACAACAAGCACCTTCATTCCAAGGTACAGCATTATTAGGCGGCGACGCAAGTTCATTTTCACCAGAAAATGCTTTCAAAAAAATATCATCAGAAGATTACAAAGGCAAATGGGTTGTATTATTTTTCTATCCTTTAGACTTCACTTTTGTATGCCCAACAGAAATTGAAAGCTTTGGCAAACACTACGAAGAATTTAAAAAATTGAATTGCGAAGTAATCGCATGCTCCACTGATAGTCATTTTTCGCACTTGGCGTGGAGATCATCACATCCTGGCTTGAGAAATCTTCCATATCCGATGTTAGCTGATTTTACAAGAGAAACAGCAAAGAATTTTGAAATTTTGAAGGAAGAAACCGGATATGCATTGCGTGGATTATATATAATCGATCCTAATGGAGTACTTCAATATTCAGTTATTCATCCGGAAGCAGTCGGAAGAAATGCAAGCGAAGTATTGAGAGTATTAGAAGCATTGCAAAGCGGCAAACTAACACCATGCGACTGGAACCCAGGAGA
>JAUQWR010000779.1 GCA_030835065.1 Candidatus Kapaibacterium sp. | reverse complement strand
CTACCGGCAAGAGAATAAACAATGCCGGTGATGACGTATCAGGCTACATCACGTCGCGTGCTCTGCAAGCTCGAAACGGGTCGTTGAAAGCGGCACTTTCGGCGGTAGGCGATGCCCAGAACGTGGTCAATATCCTCATGGATTCATTAGATAATATTTATAATCTTATGAATTTGATTAAGGAAGGGACTGCTACAGCGGCATCGGGTGCTATGGGCACGGATGAAAAGGTAGCTCTTGCTAAAGCGGCATTTCGCATGGCACAGCAGATTCAGACTGTGGTGCAATCAACTGTATTCGGTGGACGCCAGTTGCTCGATGGTAGTTACTCAGCTGAGTATATCATAGCAACCAATGCGCGTCATGATTTGCTAACCTTGGGTATTGATATGACGTTTGGAAATATTGATTTCAATGTTCCGAGTCGCAATCTCAATCTTAATGCATTAACTACTACAAGCTTTGCTGGTATTACAGGGCTGGATTTGAACGATCTCGACGCTGTATCTGCTAATGGCTTAGGTATTTTCGAAGATTCTCAACTTCAATATACTCTTGCTAGTATGTCTGATGCTATTAATAACGTAAATAAAGCGGCTTCGTACCTTGGTGGTATTGTGAATCGACTCACTTCGCAAGAAGATTTGCTTAAGGGCCAGATTACAAACTATAATGCAGCTATTTCTAGAATTGAAGATACTGATGTGGCTAAAGAACAATTGTCATTGATCAAGTCTCAGTTCTTGCAACAAGCTTCGTTGTCTTCATTGGCTCAAGCAAATGCTAATCCGCAGTCGTTCTTGCAGCTCATTCAAGGTTAATTAGGATTTTGATAATTTAAAATAGAGGTAAGTATGCCATTTGCAGTTGGCGGTAATGCCAGAATCAGAACAAATACACCGGCTGAAAACGCTTACAATGCGTTGGAAACATCAAATAAAGATATATCTTTGAGACAATTAAGATTATCTACCGGTAAAAGAATTAATAATGCCGGAGATGATGTTGCCGGTTATATCACTTCTCGTTCACTTCAAGCACGCAATGGTGCTTTGAAATCTGCTTTGTTCACTGTGGGCGATGCTCAAAATGTTTGTAATATAATTATGGACTCGCTCGATAATTTGAACGAATTGATGCAAAAAATTAAAGATGCTACTGCTCAAGCTGCTTCAGGCGCTCTCGGAACAGACGAAAAAGTTGCTCTTGCTAAAGCTGCTTTTAGATTGACTCAACAGGTACAGACTGTAGTCGATTCTTCTGTTTTTGCTGGTGCTCAGCTACTTGACGGTAATTTCACAGCTAATTTTATTATCGGGTATAATGCAGCAAATTCTTTGTTGACTCTTACTATCGATATGAAAACTAATAATGCTGATTTCAACGTTGAATCTAATAATTTTAACGTAAATTCATTAAATACTAATTACTTCGGTGGTGTTACAAATCTAGATTTAAGCACGCTCGACGACGTTACTGCTACAAATCTTGGTATTTTCTCGACCGATAGAATTGGTACAACCCTGACATCTCTTGCTACAGCTATTAATAATGCAAATAAAGTAGCATCTTATTTGGGTGGTATTTCAAATCGTTTGTCTTCGCAGGAAGAGCTGATTAAAAGCCAAATTGTAAATTATAATGCAGCTATTTCCAGACTTGAAGATGCTGATGTTGCTAAAGAGCAACTTGGTTTGATAAAATCACAATTCTTGCAACAAGCTTCTTTGGCTTCGTTGACTCAGTCAAACCAAAACCCAAGTGCTTTCTTGAGATTGATTCAGGGCTAATGAATTATCATTAGCCTTCTGACTCTCTCTCTAAAAGCAAGGATACCCGGTCTATCGAGTAATCCTTGCAGAGATTGGTTTGAATCAATTTTGGGCTAATGTGCTTCGAGCCAATTAGCCCCGATGCCGGATTCTACAATTACCGGCACATCGCCGAGTTTTAATGCTTCAGACATTTCTCGGACTACTAATTCGGGCAGTATTTCGAGCTCGCTATTGTGTATTTCGAATATCAATTCGTCGTGCACCTGTAGCAGCATCTTCGATTTTAGTCCTCGAGTTTTTAGTGCTTTGTGCACTCTAATCATTGCAAGCTTCATCATATCAGAAGCTGTGCCTTGTATAGGCATATTTATAGCAGCACGCTCTGCAGCGCTTCGCAGTGTGTGGTTTTTGCTGTTTATATCGATGAAATATCTTCTTCGCCCACATAATGTTTCGGCATATCCTTTTTCGGATGTTGATTTGATTGTATCATCCATATATTGTTTAATTCCAGGATACTTTGCAAAATAATTTTTGATTATTTCTGATGCCTCTGTTCTCGATATTCCTAACCTTTGCGATAAACCAAAACTTCCTAAGCCATACATGATGCCAAAGTTTACTGTTTTTGCTACTCTTCGCATATCCGAATTCACTTCTTCAGTCGCT
>JAUQWR010000778.1 GCA_030835065.1 Candidatus Kapaibacterium sp. | reverse complement strand
TTGCATCCATCTCCCATTCAGTTGATTGTCCCATCAAAGGAACTCTCAAATAATTACAATCACTTCCAATTACTAAAGTATCTCTATCAATTTCTGATAATATACTTGGAGAATAGCACACATATAGATCTATAGTATCATTTGCTGGAATAAAAATTGGTAATTGAGAATGAGGAAAAGAATATATAAAGTTATTAGATAAGAATGCACTATCAATCTTTGTATTTGTATTAGAAGTATTTATTATTCTTATTGGCAAGCATATTGATTTGCCGACAAATAATGCTTTAAAATCGAACTGCTTTCCATCTATTGAATTTGGAATAAATTTTAATGATGCCGAATTTCTAAAGATTTTATTCTTAATGGTTTGAACATTTCCATACTCATCTTCAGCAATAATTTCATATTCAAATTCTGATGAATTTGGTAGAGCTACAAAAGTTACTTCAACACAGGTATCGCTAAGATTTTTTGTTGAATAATTACAGTTGTTGTTTTTTATTATCTGAACTTGTTTAAGGTGTTTATCGCTAATCAAAATTTTGACAATACTATTGCAATCAGAAACAGTGGAAGTAACAACTGGCTTAGATGTATCATTAAGAGCGACAAATTCAGAGAATTTTATTAGGAATACATCATAAGCGACTGATTTATTTTTTTGGAATGAATTGCCAATTATTGGAAAATCTGATGAATTAGTAAAACCGCATGCATAAATACTATTTGGTTTTGATAGAACAATATTACGAGTCCAATCATCACCAGAACCACCAAAATAAGTACAGTATTCGAGTTTTCCATTTAGGTTGATAACTCCATAAAAAGAATCCCTACTGCCCTTTTTCTTTAGTTGATAAGCATCTTTAGTGACTGGCAAATCATTACTTAAAGTAGTACCACCAAAAATAATTTTATCTTCAACACAAACAATACCACCATGATGAGTGTACCAATCATCAGCTCCTTCATAATCTGATCCTCCGAAGAATGTAGAATAAAATACATCACCATCATCATTGAAATATGTCACAAAATAGTCTCTATTTCCAGCAAATACTTTTTGCAAAGCATCATCTGAAACAGGGAAATTCTTACTAGAAGTATAGCCAGAAATTGCAATAAAATCTTTATCATTAATATCAATATTATAGCCAATTTCATCATTTATTCCTCCTAGGTAAGTTGCCCAAATCGGAGCACCGTTGTCAGGATTTAACTTTGCAATCCATGCATCTCTCCCACCGCCTAAAGTACTTTGAAAAGCACCTTTATTAACCCAAATGTCGCTACTATTTGTAAATCCTAAAATAATTGGTTCTCCTTTTGAATTTACAGCAACCCTTTCGAGACAATCATCAAAACTATAACCAATATAAGTACATAATTGTACTTGCTCATTTTTGATTTTCACGACAATTCCATCATAAGCAAGACTTTTATTTTTTTGAAAAGCATTATTGGTTACTGGCAAACCATTACCGAATGACCTACCTGCAAACCACAGATTGCCAAAATCATCTTCAGCAATACTTACAAAAGCATCATAAGCATTGGAACCGATATAAGTAGAGTACAACAATTTTCCATCATTATCAAAATGCATAATAACTCCATCGTCGGTACCACCAGCATTGTATATTTGATGAGCATTACTAGTAATTGGGAAGTCATCTGATGCTGACTGTCCACATAGCCAAATGGTATTATCAGAATCAAACAGACAATTAAAAATCGCATCTTCTCTCGAGCCACCGATAAAACTAGAGCTTATCAAATTGCCATCTTTATCAAATTTACTGACAAATCCATCATAATCTCCCCTGTGATTATTAGGACTATTTTTCTTTGGGAAATCGTTACTGATTGTTCTACCACATATAATAATTATATCTCCATTATCATGAATGGCTATTCCACTTCCCGCTTCATCTGAATTACCACCGATAAAGGTTGACCATTCAACTTTAGTAAGAGGTGCATTTGAGTAGAATTTATTATTTACTAATGTTTTAAACTTTTTAAACAATCTATTTTCTTCATCAGATTGCTTTGGAGTGTAATCGATAAATTCAATTTCGAAATATTCACTAAGATCGGATTTGGTTAAATTTTCAATATTAGGAATACTATTGATATCATAATTAATATTTGCAATTTGCTTATTATTAATAGCTATTCTAATATTTGAGAAATTAAGTACATTTTCGATTTTTTTATTACCTTTATAGTAATTAAATCTAGTTTTAGCTGCATTCATAGGTTGATAATCGAAATTTTGGTCAAGCATTTTTGGAGAAATTTTCGCAATAAACTCTATAGATTCTTCAGAATTTTTAAAGTTCACACTATCAGAGAAGCATACAAGAATTTCATTTTTGTTAAGAAAACATGACCACTTATTCCTCGTTGAAGCATATTCACAGTTTGTGTATTGACCTTTGTTTTGTTCGAACAACAAAGTAGTGGATGCCGTTAGATTGTCTATATCCAATTGAATCATTAAAATTGTGATTACTAGGATAAGTAAAAACTTTTTCATAATCATTTCTCATAATTTGATTAAAGGTGCTGGATAAATTAATGAAAACTTTTTGTTAATCAAAGAAACAAGCTTGATTTTAGATAAGTTATTTCAACTTAATTATATTTTTTCATTAATTTTGTATTAAAAAATTTCTTCTGATTATTTGAAATTTTAAAACACAAACCAAAAACTCATTTAATAGACTAATTTTGAATCGATTTAAAAATTAATATTTATTAAATTTGGCAACTTATTTAATAATCTTAATGCGATTAAAGTTCAATGAAAATCATATTTATAACTACCATTTATGACAAGAAGTCTAGTTATTACTTTCAATATAACAGATTCAATAACTATCTTGATTAATTATTGAAAAAAAGTATTTTTGGGTTTTTCAAAAACCTCAATTATTTAATCTATTCTTTAATAAAAGAACTATGGAATATCAAATTGTTTTGTTCGATAATAACATAATAGAAACCACTATTAAGTTTACTTATATCAAATTCGCAATCATTTCCTTGATATTCTAATAATTTTTGACCAATACAATTAAATAAACAAACTTTTTTAAATGCGTATAAATTTCCATCAAAATGCAATTGAATAATACCGGATGAAGGATTTGGAACTACCACTGCTTTATCAGGCTTAAGATCGGCGCTTACAGTCATTCCAATATTTGCATTACATTTGGAATTAGCGTTCATCTGCCATTTCACTGCAACTCCCATCAAAGGTATTCTTAGAGAACTACATTTATTACCGATTATCAAAGTATCTCTATCAATTTTTGATAATTTACTTGGCGAATAGCATGCATATAGATCAATAGTATCGTTTGCAGGAATAATAATTGGCAATTGTGAGTGAGTAAGAGAAAAAATGAAGTTATAATAAAGATAAGAACTATCAATACTAGCATCATAATTAGAAGTATTTACAATTTTGACTGGTAAGCACAGAGATTTTCCTACTCCAATCGAATCAAAATCGATCTGCTTTTCGTCGAAAGAATTTGGGATAAACTTGAAAATGGAAGCAATTTTAAATATTTTATTTTTAATAACTCGAACATTACCAAATTCATCAATAGCATTAATTTCATACTCAAAATCAGATACATTTGGCAAAGCAACGAATGTCACTTCGATACATGTATCATTAAGATTTTTAGAAGAGAAAATACAATTAATATTTTTTATAATTTCGACATTTTTAAGATTAGGATCGCTAACAATAATTTTGGCTAAACCATTGCAATCAGCAAGAGAAGAAGTAAAAACGGGTTTGATAGTATCAGTTTCAGGCAAAAAATCAGAAAATTTAATAATAA
>JAUQWR010000777.1 GCA_030835065.1 Candidatus Kapaibacterium sp. | reverse complement strand
ATATAGGATTCTATGCCCAGCCACGAGCCTTCTTCATCTCTTATTCGCTTGCAGGAAGAGCAAATTGGTAATAAACCGCTTAGTATCTTAAGTTCAGATCTGGCAGACAATAACTGTTCGGTAAGGCTTTTGCGCTCTTCTTCCACTTGAATTTTACTAGTGATATCTTCTATAATTCCATCAAAGTATTCTATATTATTACTTTCATCCAAAACAGCCCATGCACTTTCTCTTCCCCAAAACACCATTCCGTCTAGGCAGGTCCATTCATTTTCAATTGAATTTAAACTCTTTTCTTTTATCAATACTTCAATAATTTCTTTTCTATGTGTCGAATTTTCAAATAATTCGCTTATGTTTTTTCCAATAATGTCGTCAATTGATTTAAGTCTAATTATATTGACAAAACTATTGCTAGCATAGACTAATTCACCACTGGACTTGATTCGGTAAATACCAAATGGAGAATGTTCGAAAATACTTCTAAAACGTTCTTCGCTTTCTTTTAGAGCTTTTAGAGCTTCTTTTTTGGAGCTGATATCCCAAATATAAGATCTAGTGCCAGTAATTTTATCTTTTTCTTTAAGCAATACAACATCAATTTCTAAATAAATCAATTCACCCGATTTCTTATACATTCTGAATTCATACTTGCTAGGGACTTCGATTTTTTGAATTCTTTTGTTGTGATATTCTAAAACCATAGTCACATCATCAGGATAAATCATATCAAAAAGATGAATATGTTTAAGTTCTTCTTCAGAATAACCGGTAATATTCATAAATTCATTATTGTAATAAGTAAGATTGCCATTCAAATCATCTATAATAATACCAATTCTTGATTTTTCGACAAGATTCCTAAATTGTTCTTCACTTTTGCGAAGAATTTTTTCGGCATGATATTTTTCGGTTATCTCATCTTCCAGACGTTCCATATAAACTTGTAGTTCTGAATTTTTCTTTAGTGCCAGCTTTTCGATTTCTTGTTTTTCTTTAAGCTCTTTTTTTATTCTTACTGATAAATCATGAAGTTTGGCAATGAAAAATGTAATGAAGTAAGACATGACTACACCGGGCAAAAAAGAAAGAGTAATCTTTTCGTCTGGTACATCGATTATATACAAATAAATAAAGGAATAAAGAGCAGAAAAACTTAAAAATGAATAACCAAATCTCAAGCCTAACAAGCCAGCCGACAATAAAGCCGGAATAACCATCAGCATTAATGCAGATGAGCTTATCAATGGATAAACAAAAGGAAGTATAATACAATACAATGCAAGTAGAAAAACAGCAATTAGTATTGCAGAATTCCTGTTCATCTGAATTCTAAAAATCTCAATATGAGATTCCTCATGATCCCTTGGATTATTTGTGTTCAATTTCCTAACTAAATAATTAATTTAAATTTATCAATAAAAATTTATATATTAATATAACGTTATTAGTTTTACTTTCAAAAAATATTTTTTGGTATCATTCTTGATAATATGAAAAAACATGGATAAAATTGAGTGAGAAGGTAAAATGGCACAACAGGAAACTGCTCCACAATTGAGGGGAAATATCCTCTTAGTGGACGATGAAACTGCTTTTTTAAAAATAATGAATTTACTGCTTTCGAAGCATTACAATGTGAAAACTGCCGAAAGCGGAGAGGACGGACTACAGATATTAAAGGATGGATTCCCAGCAGAAGTTATTATTAGTGATCAGAGAATGCCCGGAATGAGCGGTGCGGAGTTTTTAGAACAATCAATCAAAATTGTACCTAATGCCGTTAGAGTGATACTAACCGGATACTCGACTCCTAAGGATTTGATTCCGGCTATTAATCAAGCACATGCATATATGTATTTGCTTAAGCCAGTAGATGAATTAGCCTTGATTCAGGCTGTCAAGATTTCTCTTGATAATTATAATTCAAACAAAAAAAACAGACAATTGATGATCGAGCTTAAGAAAAATGTCAAAGATTTAGAAGCAAAGACAGAATATCTTAAAAAAGCATTGATCGAAAATCAAGAAATGTTTACTCAAGGTGTACAAGCACTTTCAGGCATTTCTAATTATTCAGAGAGATATTATTTCACTAGTCATTCAAAAAACGTTATTGTTATTGCTAAAGAATTGGCAGAAGAATTGAATATGACAAAGGAGATGATATCCCAGGTTGTTATGATTGGAATGCTCCATACTTCTGTATATAACAATATGCCTGTAAGGTTTATGCTTGTCGATCCTTACGATATAGCCGATGATGCTGAAAGAAAATTATATATGGATAACTTTAATAAGACTATCGAAGCTCTGGCTAAAGTTAAAAAATTGCGCAATCAAGTGAATGCTGTGTCTCAACTTTGGGAGCATCACGATGGCACCGGTATGCCAAATCGGGTTTCTGACAAGATGTTTACTCACGAAGCTCAGATAATTTCTATTGCCAATTATTATCATAATAATGTTTATCGGCTTACTATTGATCAATATAAAACTTTGAGATCTAAAGGTGAAGTGGTGCAGTCTGTTGCCGAAACTAAGGCAAGGCATGAAGAGTGCATTAAATCATTATATCGTCGAGCGACTTGGTATGATTATGATGTATTTAATTTGTTCCAGGATTTAGTAAAAAAGAGGGCTATTCCTTCTTTAGTACCCGTAGCTCATGATATGAAAGTAACCAATATTGATTTACTTCCTGATGATAAGTATGAAGAAGAAACTGCTGTTGATGAAAATGAGATAGTAGGATCAGATCAAATCACTATATCTCATAGCTCTGGTCAGAAAATGATTGAAAAAGAAATCGCAGTGCAAGAGCTTGAAGTTGGAATGATGATGGGGCAGACTGTACTAACCAAAAACAATATGTTGGTAGTAAGGCACGAATCTGTTCTTGATGCATCTACAGTGAAAAACTTGAAGCAATTAGAAACTGGTGGAATGGTTGCTTCATACGTTACAGTTTTAATTCCTGTAGCAAACTAAAAAATTACGTAATTAATAATAGCGGAGCTATAAGTGTTCCGCTATTTTTTTTATATTAAGGAGAAGATAAATTGGCTTGGATATATTTATTGATTGGCGGCTTGATGGAAGTGATATTTACAGTATGTTTGAAGTATTCGGAAAATTTTTCGAAATTCTGGCCCTCATTCTGGTTTTTTGTATCTTCGATATTAAGTTTTATATTATTAAATAAAGCAATTAATTTGGGAATACCAATTGGAACAGCATATGCAGTATGGACTGGTATTGGTGCAGCGCTTACAGTGATAGCAGGAATAATTTTATTTAAGGAGCCGGCAGAGCTCCCAAGGCTTTTATTTTTAATGTTGTTGATAGGTTCAATCATAGGATTGAAGTTCGTCAGCAAAGGATAAAATTAACAGAAGATATAAAAATAATTTGCACAGAATAAAAAAAAGTCTTAGATTTGTGTCCCTTCTGAAATGACAGAGGGGAAAAAGTTCTCTGAAAGCAAAAAAAGCAAAGAAAGTAAAAAAAAGAAAATTTTTTTGAAAAAAGATTTGCAAAAAAGAAAAAAAGTTCTTAATTTTGTGTCCCCATCGAGAGGGGAAAGAGAAAAAGAAAGTTCTTTGAAAATAGGAAGCACAAGATAAGTGAAAGTAAAAAGCTTGCGATCAAACTTGTAAAAAAAGTATAAAATATACAATGGAGAGTTTGATCCTGG